>CAIOKC010000028.1 GCA_903858755.1 uncultured bacterium
CGAAACCATCCACGTCTACAACACCGAGCGCATCCACTCCGCGCTCAAGATGACGCCCGCGCAATTTGCGCTCGCGAACGCTGTTGCTACACTGAACTCAACCGACTAGAGACCGATGTCGAAAAAAGGGACTCACCGCACAAATCTCACGAAAGCTACGACACCGCCGTCTTTCCGCAAGTAATAGAAGGATGATCTATCATTTTCAGAGGCGCGCACGAGCTCCGCATGCAGATCTGCGGTCATCTCGCCTGGATACTTCGGTGCATATTGAATCGACTGGATTTGAAGCATGCTCTCCAGCATTCCGCTCGGAATCTCTCCGCCTTTATATGTCTCGACGCTAGCGCCGCGCACGGACTCAAGCGACATGTCGGGATGTTTTCTTTTCAGAATCCTGAACGTAGCGGCAAAAAGCCGTGCGCCGACAGACTCACGCTCAGCGAATTCGCGCAGTTCTGAGGCAGCGCGATGCGCGCGCTCCGGATAGTGTGCGATCTGCGCATCGCTCTCTGCAGGTAAGTAACGACCGATTCGCAACAAGAAATCCGCCGCTCTTTGCCGCAGTATCTTCTTGCATTCTGCAATGTCCGCAAATGTGAGAGTTTGTTCGTACGTCTTTAGCGAATACTGATCCGTCGAATCACTGGCATCAATCAACTCGGCACACGCAGCAAACACCCGATCCGCATGTTCACCGCCGAGTTGGCGGCTTAATCGTATCGCATTTTGCACTGCGACGGGGTACTCATCTGACAAAGAAAATATTCGCAAACCATGCTGCCCGACCCTGTACACAAAAGATTCTACCTCGCTTTTATCCAAACCTAGAATGGGTGCGATGCGATCTGAGATATGGGGAATACTCATGTCCGCATGCTTTTCAAATGAGTTGCCTTGACCGAGAGACGCCTGATCGTGCGATAGTCCAGACTTACCAGTTTCCAGCGACATATCGCAAGCATAGCATCGCTATGCTATTGCGCCTCATCACGAAGTTCTGGTACACTCGGCGCATGAATACTCCAAGACCCCACGCCCGGCCTGCTGGCTCCAGTACTTCCTCACTCGACATCCGGGCGCAAATGCTCGTGCCGATGGTTATCGAGAAGACCTCGATGGGCGAGCGCGCGTACGATATCTACTCGCGCCTTCTCAAAGAGCGCATTATCTTCCTCGGCGGTCCGATCGACAGCGACGTCGCGAATCTCGTCGTCGCGCAACTCCTCTTCCTCGCGTCCGAAGACCCGAAAAAAGATATTTCCTTCTACATCAACTCCCCCGGCGGTCATGTCTCGGCGGGGCTTGCGATTCTCGACACCATGAATCACATCCAGCCGAAGGTATCGACCGTGTGCGTCGGCATGGCAGCTTCGATGGGCGCCCTCCTCCTCTCCGCGGGTGAGAAAGGCAAGCGATTCGCGCTCCCGAATGCCGAAGTGATGATCCATCAGCCTTCGGGCGGAGCCGAGGGTATGGCTGCCGATATCGAGATCACCGCGAAGCAGATCCTCAAGCTCCGCGAACGACTCAACAAGATTCTCGCCAAGAATACGGGGCAGAAGGTCGAGAAGATCGCCGCCGACGTCGATCGCGACTTCTTCATGACAGCCGACGAAGCGGTCAAATACGGCATTGTCGACAAGGTCTTGAGCTGAATACGGCTCTATAGAGCCACCGCATGGGATTGCTCGCGCAAGGCGATTCATGTGGTATACTTGCGGAGTTCCCTATTAGCATATGAAATTCAATTCGATTCCCGGTGCGCATCTTTCCCGAACATTCGGTCTTGATACGTTGGCGTCTACCCTTAGCACACGCGTCGTAGCCACTTCCGTACTGTCGTAAAAGGTGCGCGCGGGACAACCCACGCGTATGTCTTTAAAAATAATTCTTCTTCTCCTCGGCGGATCCGGATTGGTCGGCGTCGCAGTCGGCTACTTCCTCCGCATGCTCATCCTGCTCGGTCAGCGCGGCTCGATGGAGCTGCAGATCCGCAAGATGATGCTCGACGCCGAAGAGCGGGCGAAAAGAGTCGTCGAAGAAGCCGAGAGCCGCACAAAGGAGAAAGAGGCGCAGATCGCGACCGAGCTCAAAGAGCGCGGCAATGAGCTGAAGCAGACGGAAGAGCGGCTCGTCCGCAAAGAGGAAATGCTCGACAAGCGCCAGCTCAATCTCGACGGCGAGCAGGAGGCGCTCGCGCGGAAGAATGAGGAGGTGGCAGCCGCCAAAACAAAGGCGGATGAGCTCATCAAGGCGCAGCAGGAAAAGCTCGAGAATGTCGCGGGACTCTCCGCAGAAGAAGCGCGAGCGGACCTCATGGCATCCATCGAAAAGCAATATGAGAGCGACGTCGAGAGCCGCATGCGAAAACTCGAAATCTCCGGCAACGAGAAACTCGAGCAGCGCGCCAAAGAGATCCTCACGGCGTCCGTCCACCGCCTCGGCAACTCCGTCGTCTCCGATGTCCTCGCGACGACCATCTCGCTCCCCTCGGACGAGATCAAGGGCAAGATTATCGGAAAAGAGGGTCGCAACATCCGCGCATTCGAGCGCGCGACAGGCGTCGACGTCATCGTCGACGACACCCCGGGCACGATCACGCTTTCTTCGTACGATCCTATCCGCCGCCAGGTCGCGCGCATCGCGCTTGAAAATCTGATCCTCGACGGTCGCATCCAGCCGGCAAAAATAGAAGAATCGGTCCAAAAAGCGGAGAGCGAAATCAACGCCATCATCAAGAAGAAGGGCGCGGAGGCTGCATACAACGCCAAGGTGCAGAATATGGACCCGAAATTGCTCATGATCCTCGGGCGCCTCTACTTCCGCACGAGCTACGGGCAAAACGTGCTCGATCACTCGGTCGAGGTCGCCAATCTCGCGGGCATGCTCGCGGCAGAGCTCGGCGCAGACGAGCCGACCGCACGCGCAGGCGCGCTCTTCCACGACATCGGCAAGGCTGTAGACCACGAAGTCCCCGGCACCCACGTCGAGATCGGCCGCCGCATCCTGCAGAAATTCAACGTGGACGAAGCGGTGGTCAAAGCGATGCAGGCACACCACGAGGAATACCCATATGAGACGCCGGAGAGCATGATCGTGCAGGTCGCGGACGCTATTTCCGGCGCGCGCCCCGGCGCGCGTCGCGATTCGGTGGAGCAATACATCAAGCGACTCGAAGATTTGGAAGCAATCGCCAACAACGAGCGCGGCGTCGAGAAAAGCTACGCCATCGCCGCAGGTCGCGATCTCCGCGTCATCGTGAAGCCGGAAGTGATTTCCGACCTCGAAGCCCGCGAGCTCGCCCGCCGTATCGCCGATAGAATAGAAAAAGAGATGCAGTACCCCGGCGAGATCAAGGTATCGGTCATCAGAGAAACGCGCGTCATAGAATACGCGAGGTAGGGTGCCCCGCGCCTTTGGTGCACGAATAAGGGCAAAATATCCTTATCCCAAGCCCCAGTATCAAGGGGAACCCTTGATACTGGGGCTTGTACTATGGGTGCACGAGGTGCGCTCGAGGTACATACTGATTGACCCTCGAAAAGACACCCTGTAGAGTGAGCTCAGTGCACAAGGGAGATTCGCGATGCCGAAGGTTTTGATGATTTTCGACACGCCCGACCATCCGAGTATCGACATGCTGATGTTTGCAATGCAAACTTCGTTCAAAGAGACCCTCCCCGGCTTCTCATGCATCTTCGAGCGGAGAGAGCCGTCGGTCATCATCCACGATGTCGGCAAAGCAATGCTGGCGATATCGAAGAGCATGAAGCGAGATCTTCGGAGCGATCGGGCACTCGATTTCTGCATCCACTTTGTCCCCAGAGAGGTGACGTACCGCTCCGGGAGGAAGGAATCGTCTGCGTCCATTCTCTTGCTTGCAATCGCAAACAGGCGGCACATCATCGGCACAACTGTGCGCATGGGCGTGAATCCGTCGGAAGCGGACATGGTGAAGGAAATACTCGTAAGAACCTCCAGCGAAATCGCGAAGGCACTCGGAGAAATCGAGCTGACCGAGCAGGAGCGCATCGTCGGCGACAAGATACGCGACGCTATTACGCGGGCAACCCATGATGCGGCGTTGCTGAAGGACAGAGTAGCGACCGTGCAGACGGGTTCGCGGCAGCATTGATACTCACATGATGAGGACAAGGGGGCAGCTGCCCCCTTTTCTTATGCATGCCCGGCTGTGGATACCACGGCGCGATTCTGATTGACAGCTTTGTATATTTCTTCACAATGGTCGTATAGGGTCGAGTGTGCATTTTTTGGCTTGATTACTAGTCATAAAAAGAATACGTATGGCGAATAAGATGGACTTGGTCGAGAAAGTGGCTTCGACAATCGGCAGCACGAAGGCCGATGCGGAGCGCGCCGTCGAAGCGATCATCGACATGATCACGATGTCGCTCAAGAGCGGTCAGGAGGTCTCTATCGCGGGTCTTGGTATTTTCGAGGCGAAGACGCGTGCCGGCCGCACGGGTCGCAACCCTCGCACAGGTGCCACCATCCAGATAGCGGCGATGCGCGTGCCGAAATTCCGCGCGTCGAAGACGCTGAAAGATGCGGTGAAATAACATTTGTCTGCAGACAAATACACAAAAAACCCGCCACGAGGCGGGTTTTTGTGTTACATAGTTCAAGACTTATTTCTTAAGCAAGATATACCCTATACGATACTCCCCGCCTGTGTCTTCTGCCTCTCTCACGTCCTGTTCTACCGAAATACCTTTGGCAGCAAGTCTTTTGAGCACCGCATCAATAACATCGCCACGATGCAGCGTTGCGTGCTTGGGTTCCTTGAAAGGCACGCCACCGAGCCTCACTTCGCCTCCAACCTTCGTGACACGCAGCATTTCACTCAATACGTGCTCGGTCCTTTTCTTGAAAGTCCGCTTGTTGTCATTGTGATTCTTCAGGACGTGTGGCATGGAGTAGAGGGAGACGGTTATATCAAACTCGCCGTCCTTAAACGGCAGCATCTTCGCATCTGCCACAGCGAGCCTCCCACCCGCCAATTCTTCGGAGGAGTCCATCTCATAGATGTCGGCAGGGTGATCAATGTCGATACTCGTGATGCCCCCGTATCCTCGACGCTTTGCCTCAGCCGCAAACTCCCCCGTACCGGCGCCCACATCCAATATATGCTTCTTCAAATCTTCGGCGGTGAGTCTTAGCTCTTGCACATACTCACCAAACACATCCTGATTGCGGTTTTCCTGCAACGCTTCTTTGAGTGAGTCTTTTTTAAAGCGCTCCATGTTGTGCGGGATGGGGGAATCGAACTCCCAACTTCAGTTTGGAAAACTGACGTTTTACCACTAAACTAATCCCGCTTTCGATAACGTCCGTATCCTAACAAATTTTCACGCTGACAGGAAACTTGAACGACCAACTCATACAGCGTATATTCAGCGCAATGTCGCGATTTCGCTCCGTGCTTTCTCAGATAGGAGCGCTTGGTGTTTTCGCCATCGTCGTATTCCTTATCGCCCAGATTGGAAATGCGCCTACGCTGCCGATGCCCGAGGAAGCGGCGGCGACGAGCACGCAGACGGCTTCCGCCGCATCTTCCCTCGCCGCCGCGACGACCTCCCCCGCCGAATCCGCTCCCGCAGCACCTGAGAAAACGCAAGAGATACGCCAAAAAAAGACCGCCCCACCAGAGCCAGAGACGGAAGAGGCTACGCGTATAAAAGATCCGTATCCCTTCCCGCCAGAACCATTCTCATCCATAAACGAGAAGGCGCGAGCCGCGCTCGTCAATATTTTATGCATGCCGCGCAACGGAACGCTGCGCCCCATTTCAGGCAGCGGCGTGCTTATCGATCCGCGCGGGGTCGTCCTCACCAATGCGCACGTCGCGCAGTATGTCCTCCTTTCGCAGAGCGACCGCGTCGATCTTTCGTGCACCATCCGCACCGGCTCGCCCGCAATCGCACAGTGGGTGCCGGAAATACTCTACCTGCCGCCAATCTGGGTCGAAGAACACGCAGCAGAGATTAGCGATCCGCGACCCGCCGGGACGGGCGCGCACGATTATGCGCTCCTGCTCATCAGAAACTCCGTCAACGGCTCGCCGCTCCCTGCCGCATTCCCCTACCTCCCATACGACACGCGCGAAGCGATCGGATTCAAAGACGATAGCGTCCTCGTCGCAAGCTACCCCGCAGAGCTGATCGGCGGTATCGCCGCACAGTTCAACCTTTTTTCCGCATCGTCGGTCACGACGATACAGCAGCTCTTGACCTTCGAGCACGGGACGGTCGACCTTTTCTCCCTCGGCGGCATCATAGAGGCGCAGAGCGGCTCTTCCGGGGGCGCTGTGGTCAATGCATGGGGTCGCCTCATCGGTCTCATCGCGACGACGAGCGACGGCGCGACGACCATGGAGCGCGACCTCCGTGCGATCACTCTCAGCTACATACACACCGACGTATCAGCACAGACATCGCTCGACCTCGCGACGATGCTCAGCGGCGACATACATGCCCACGCAGACGATTTCAACGCCACAGAAGCTCCCGGGCTCATACAGCCATTCATCGAAGCGCTGACTCGTTAGCGGATTCCGTGGTAGCATGGCTCGGATGCGCGACCAAAAGCGCATTTGAAACTTTCTTACGGGGCGTCGTATACCGGTAGTACGCTTGCTTTGGGAGCAAGTAGACTGGGTTCGATTCCCAGCGCCCCGAACAGTAGATCCCGCACCATTTCATAAAGGACATTCTATAGGACATCGTGTCCTTTAGGATTATTCAGAGAATCTGCTCAAAAAGACGGCATCTCGCCCTTCGTGTCTTCGTGTCCAAAAAGACGCCGACCGCGTCTATTTGGAATTCTCGGTTGTCTCCTCGAGATTGCATATAGAGCTCAGCTGTCCTGGTTATTTTCTTGAGTTTCGCAGGATGTATCTGCTCTTCTGGTCGATACGTGTTCTTTTCACGTGAAAAGTCAGCAGGCATTTCACGTGAAACTGTCTTCACTTCGATGAATCTTACCTCCCCGTCCTTCTCGGCGATGATATCTATCTCTCCCCACGGTTTTCTGTAGTTCTTATGGACGATTTTGAATCCCTTCTTCTCGAGAAATAGGCATGCGACATCCTCGCCTATCCTGCCCACCTCTTTCTTGTTCAAATCCCCGTTTAGACCCATCGGGGTATTATACCGCTATCAATGTACTAGGTTTCCAAGGGTTTTCACGTGAACCATCCAGTTTCAATGATTCCAGTCATTTCACGTGAAACTGATATTGTCTGCGGATACTCCTCTGCGGATACCTCTCTAAATACTCGCCACCCCATAATACTCGACGTTTCTTAAGAAACACATGCCAGTACACCGCGAATCGAAATATCAAGGGTTCCCCTTGATATTTCCTGAGGGCTTGCGCTTGTCCGCTAAGAGACTGAGTGTCACTGAAAATATCAAGGGTTCCCCTTGATATTTTCTAAGACGAGCGCATGAAACGGACGCATAAACCTGTTTTGTACTGTCCTTTATCCACATATCCCCAGAGTTTTCCACATTTTGTCCTAGAAAAAACCAAGGAAAAGCTGGAGAAAAACACGGATTACCTGATCTCAGTATCGTTCTCGGACACGAGAAATATGGCTTGTCCTTTAGATATTTTGGGAAATATATCTCGGTTACAACACGATTTTGCTATTGACTCCAATGACTCTTCCGTACTACCGTGCCCTCTATGCACAGGAACGCCGAGGTCATGAAACCTCAAACGCTCCTCCTCGTGATTGCGGGATTTCTTTTTGCGCTTGGCATGATTCCCGCGAGCGCATCCGCCGCCGATCTCTCGACCAAGACAGCGCAGGTCGTGCCTCCCGGAGGCAACGGCTGCCCGGTCGTCGCAGCGAGCGACTTTGTTTCATACATCTACGACAATACGCTCAACTCTTTCGATTTCGTCATCTCTGATGCATCGTATGTTGCCCTGGTCGGCTCCGCAGGGGAGACGGGCATACCATTTAATCAAATGACCCGCATGGGGATCGACGCACAAGGCAAGCTCAAAATGCATGTGGATGTCGAAGCGACTCGCGTCGGCGCGTCTCTTCCTATCACCATCACCCTGCTCTCTGCCCGCCCGAATCAGCCGGTCTGCTTGTCTGTCGTATCGACAACGCTCGCGGGCATCGCACAAACTCACGCCGCGTCTCAAAAGCCAGCACCGGTCGCCGCAGCAGCGAAACCGGAGCAGGAAACCCCCACACGAAGCGAAGCGATACCGAGCGCAGGAGGAGTTGTCGCCACCGGATCGTTCGTGAGTTCTATCGGACAAGCGCTCAAAGGGGCTTGCGCGACGCCGCTCGCCGCACAGCGCACGTGGCTTATCCTCTTGCTCGCATACATGCTCATCGTCGGCATAGCGCTCTGGGCAGAATACCCGCTCTCGCTTCCTTCGATGCGCACGCCAGAGCGGGTGGCGGGAATCGTGCTCGCGCTTCTCCTCGCGCTTCTGTGCTTCTGGTATTTCTCGGCGACCTGCCGCACCGCGCTCTGGATGCCGCTCGTCGCTGTCCTTATCGCGATCCTCGGGCTCCTCGCGGCATTCCGCAATCATCCGCGCGTGACGCAGCTTTTGGTGGTGCGCAACATCACCAACATTCCTTCCTAGTCGTTGCTGATTGAGCGACTCGTCTGTATAATCGCAACTGCTCGTTAACGCGAGCGCAGCGTCACACGTAGCGGATATGGTTTAGTGGTAGAACGCGTCCTTGCCAAGGACGAGATCGGGGTTCGATTCCCCGTATCCGCACAAAACGATGCTAAGTCGAGAGACCGAGATGCCAATCACGGGGCGACCTGGTTGCACTGAGGTCATATATCCTAACTGTCACGCGATTGAGAGCAAGAAAACCGACAGGAGCCCAAGAACGATTCCAGCCGCACTTAGAAAGTTGAGTTTCTCGTTGAAAAGAAGGACGCCGATAAGCACGGTTGCGAGAAG
>CAIOKC010000029.1 GCA_903858755.1 uncultured bacterium
CCTGTCGATTTGAGCGTCTCGATCGAGCGCTCAATGGAATAGCGTTGACACCTCAAACTACGCTTGGCTCGCAGGGAAGACTGCGGTAATGGACGGAACAAAAGAGTGTAGATAGAAATTACTGTTGTGTGAAAGCAAAAACACCCCGTAAGGGGTGTTTTTGGCGTGCTAGGATTTAAATATGAATGAATACCTGCGATCGTTCGACTTTGGCCGCGCCTTTACCACTGGAGCAATGACGACAGGTGGTTTGTATATCTATCAGACTTTTATCGACGGTCTTCTGTGGCGTTCGCTGGGCGGGGCTTCATATCAACTCGGGCTGGTAATTGGGATTCTACTGTTTGCAGCAGGTGTTTTATATTTCTTTAAGGGCAAAAATATCTCCGTTCTGGACAGTGTATCTCTCGGAGTCGTGGTTTGCGCATGTTTGATGGTCGCACTCTGGATTGAGAGATAGGGGATAAGCCCCTTAAAGCCTGGAATATTGTGTCATAATATCGTGATGGCGCGGGCTCCGCGGATCGACATAGGTGAACAGGTCTATCACGTTCTCAATCGCTCAAACGGAAAAGCGCGAATGTTTCATTCGGACGACGAATATCGGGACTTCGAATATTTGTTGAACGAAACGAGAGAAACATTCGATATGCGCATTCTCGCGTATGTCATTATGCCGAATCATTGGCATTTGCTCCTGTATCCAAAAAAGGACGGCGATGTGGGGCGTTCGCTTCACTGGCTCACCACCTCTCATGTGCGCCGTCATCACACGCGCAAAGGAACAATTGGTCATGGTCATCTGTACCAAGGTACGTACAAATCCTTTCTCGTGAAAGACGACCGACACCTACTCACGGTTCTGAAATATATTGAACGCAATCCCGCCCGCGCGAAGCTTGTGAAAAAAGCGGAAGAGTGGCGATGGGGAAGCGCGCATCGGCGGCTACGAGGGACGGAGAAAGAGAGGCAGTTGCTCGCAGAATCGCCTGTCTCGTTACCGCGCGACTACAGGGTGTGGATCAATGATCCAGAGCTATCGGAAGACCTCGATGATATCCGCAAGGCAATCGCGACCAGCAGTGCGTATGGAAACGCACGACTACTGTAATAGCATTACACAACATCAAAGCAGTTTCTGAGGTGTCTGACACCTCGTATCATTACACAACATCGAAGCAATTCCTGAGGTGTCTGACACCTCGTATTCACCTCGTATTGCACCTGGGAGATGGGGCGCTATACGCGGAGTGTGTAGTGGAGGTTGTAGCTTTTTGCTTGGAAGAATTCTTTCGTAAACTCAGCGACTTCGTACGGATTGTAGTACTTGCACGAAAAGACGTCGAGGTAGACGGCATTCGTGAGATTGGCGTAATGACCGGAGATGAGGGAAGTCTCGATGAGCTGCGTCATCGAGTAGCCCGCGACCCGCTCATCTTCGCCGAAATTGACCACGACCGTCTCCCCGAAGCGCTTCATGCCGATCCGCTCGCAAAGCTCGTGCACGTGCTGCTTGATTTTCTCCGCGTCGCGGATGAAATCCGGGTTGCAGTCGTGAAGATCAATAGAGGCAAGAAGCCCCCACGCGTTCTCGCGCTCATAATCAGCGCGGATCGCGCTGTCGTCTCTCGATGTTGCTGCGAGGGCGTCAATGTGAGGACCGACTCGCACCGCTGTTGTGTCCATTTCTGATGTACATGTGATTAATTTCTGACAATTTTTGAATAATACATGTCTCAGCAGGAATGTATACCCTTTTCGCGACACCTGTGCATAACCTCTTCCTGGCAGCGTACTGCCTCTGCCAGCATATGGCATGCGGGCTCTATTTTTGCTACCATCGCCTCTACGCGCGTGTAGTTCAGTGGTAGAACGCTGTCCTGATAAGACAGAGGTCGTAGGTCCGATTCCTACCACGCGCACAAACACGTATAATGCCCTGATGAATTACAGGGTGGTCGGGGGAACAGCACTTGCAGGCTCGGTGCGGACCAATATCTCGAAAAACGCTGCCGTGGCGCTTCTTGCCGCGTCGCTTCTCAACCGTGGTACGACGACCTTGAAGAAAATGCCGCGCATCGAGGAGGTGAAGCGCCTCCTAGAAGTCATGACATCGATCGGCGTCGCAATTGAGTGGAATGAAGATGACGACATCACCGTGAAGCCGCCTGCTCGATTTGACCTTACAAACATCAACAAAGAATCCGCCGGTAAGACGCGCTCGATTGCGCTTTTCATCGCGCCGCTGGCGCATGCACTCGGATCGTTCGATCTGCCCGCCCCGACGGGCTGCGATCTCGGGAAGCGATCGCTCGGACCGCACATCGATGCGCTGCGCAGAGTCGGCGTCGAGGTGACCGGCGACGAGGAGACACACACGTATCATGTCGAGGCGCACGATCTGTACCCGGCGGAGGTCATCATGTACGAAGCAAGTAATACCGGCACCGAGAATATCCTCATGACAGCAGCGCGAATCGAAGGCACGACGACGATAAAATTCGCCAGTGCCGACTACATGGTGCAAGACCTCTGTTTTTTTCTCGAAGAGTGCGGCGTCAAAATCGATGGCATCGGCACGTCGACGCTCGTCGTGCATGGCAAGAAAGATATCGCACTTGACGTGGTCGGTCATCCGAGCGAGGATCCGATCGAAAGCATGTTTTTCTTTTCGGTCGCCGCGACGACGGGTTCCCAACTCAGTGTAGAGCGGTGCCCGATCGATATGCTCGAGCTCGAACTTCTCACGCTCGAGAGCATGGGTCTCACATATTCACGAGGGCGCAAATATCTCGCGGAAAACGGACGGACCAATCTCGCCGATGTCGTCCTCGAATCTTCGCACTTCATCGCACCGCCCGAAAAGATCTCGGAGCGACCGTTTCCAGGGATCAACGCCGACAATTTACCTTTTTTCGTCCCCGTGGCCACACAGGCGGAAGGGAAGACACTTGTCCATGATTGGATGTATGACGGACGAGCGCATTGGTTTACCGAAATCAACAAGCTCGGCGCCAAAACAACGCTTCTTGATCCGCACCGGGTCGAGATAGAAGGACCCACCACGTTGCATGGAGCGGTGATCGATGCGCCGCCCGCGCTTCGCCCTGCGACGATGCTCCTCATCGGCATGCTTGCCGCTGAAGGCGAATCAGTGCTCCGCAATGTCTATCCGGTCAATCGCGGCTATGCCAATCTAGCGGAACGACTCGCCAAGCTTGGCGCCTCGATAGAGGAAGTGGAATAAAGTCTGCGGGGACTATAGAATGCGCGCACAGGGTGCGTGGCGGAATTGGTATACGCGTACGATTCAGAATCGTATCCCGCAAGGGTTGGGAGTTCGAGTCTCCCCGCACCCACATGCCATCTTTGGCAACATTGAGAGCGTGGGCTTGGGAGTTTTTTGTATTTGGTATCAAACAAGCGCGGGCGTGTATATTCGCCGGTTCTTTCTTCTTCCTCCTTTTCATCTCGAAACACTTGCCGCTTGGGGACCTCCCTCGATACGATTTTCTCTTCGTCGCAGCCGTCTTGCTCCAAGTCGTTCTCTACCTCACGAAAGTCGAGACGTGGGACGAAGTGAAGACGATATTTCTTTTTCACATACTCGGTTTCGCTCTCGAATCTTTCAAGACCCATCCTTCGGTGGGCTCGTGGAGCTATCCTGAGCCGGGATTTTTCACTATCGGGACAGTGCCGCTCTTCGCTGGATTCATGTATGCGGCTGTCGGGAGCTATCTCGCGCAATCGTGGCGCGTCATGAAAAACGAATTCGAAGAGTTCCCGCCGTATTCGTGGACGCTCGTGCTTTGTGTCGCGATATATGCCAATTTCTTTGCCAATCATTTCGTTCCAGATCTCCGCCTGGTACTCATCCCTGCCGTGTTCTTGCTGTTTGCACGAACGACCGTGTATTTTACCGTCATACAAGAGCGGCGCTCGATGCCGCTCCCTCTCGCGTTTTGTCTCATCGCATTCTTTATATGGGTGGCGGAGAATATTTCCACATTTTACGGCGCATGGCAGTATCCGGATCAAGTGCATGTCTGGAATGTCGTGTCGACGGGCAAGATCACTTCGTGGTTTCTCCTCGTCATCATCAGCTTCATCATTGTCGCGTATTTGAAGCACTATAAAAGCTCTCATCCGCAGCAGTAGTGCCTCTCCGCCTTGCCGTGCTATCCTCTCCCGACGTATGCGCGTGCGCCCGATCAAGACACGAATCTTTACAGAGGGGGAGGATCTCTTTGCTTTCATCCGCGCGCATGTCCCAAACATCCAAGACGGCTCGATAGTGGTGATTACGTCGAAGATAGTCGCGCTCGCTGAGGGGCGCACGGCGGTGGTGCGAGACAAAAAGACAAAGGAGCTTCTGATTCGCTCTGAATCCGAGCTTGCTATACCGACCAAGTGGGTCTGGCTTACGATACGAGACGGATTCGTGATGCCGAATGCGGGCATCGACGAATCAAATGCGGATGGGAAATACATTCTGCTTCCGAAAGATTCTTTCGCGACCGCCCAAGCGATACGCTCGAGGATTCTGCGGCAGTACAAAATCAAGAATGCGGGAGTGCTCATTACCGACAGCCGGACGATGCCGCTGCGCGCCGGCGTGAGCGCAGTCGCACTCGGGTACGCGGGGTTCAAGGGAATCCGGGATTATCGCGGCAAGCCAGACCTTTTCGGGAAGAAATTCGTCTACTCCCGCACCAATGTCGCCGATGCCCTTGCTGCGGCAGCGATCGTCGAGATGGGGGAGGGCAGCGAGCAGCAGCCGCTCGCGCTCATTACGAATGCGCCTGTCGAGTTTGCCACTCGAGTCAAGAGAGGAGAGACCGCGATTGATCTGGAGGATGATATGTACCGACCCCTCTTTAGAGCAGCTCCGCGAAGAAAGAAATAACTGTTTTCCAAAGAGAGTGTAAAAATCCGCTGTTTCCGTTTGAGGTCGGTGTCGTGCTCGTGCTCTGTGCAGGGGTCGTCTGGACAGGCGCTACGGTCGCGCTTTTGGCGCCGTTCTTTCTCGCTACGACCGCTGCTTGGATGGTCGAGGTTGCTGTAGTGGTGGCGGCTTGGTTCTCGGTGGGCGCCACTGCTTCGAGAATCTCGGGAGTTGAGCTCGCGGTAGGCGGCGTCGATGTCGCGATAAGGATAGTAGACGTCGCGGCTTGCGTCGATGTGGATGCCCCGAGCACAAGACCGCTTCCGGCGCTGCCACCCGCAGGCTTTGGAAATGATTGGAGGAGAGAGAGCCAGTGCCTTCCGAGAGAGGCAGGTATCGCGTACTCGGTCGCCCATGTGCGATTTTGTGCACTTGCGGATACGAGTTCGAGCCCGCCGTCTGACTGCTGGAGTGATGCGAGGTAGTCGTTGGCAGTGAGACCGTTGGGTGCCCACATATCCGCCGATTCGCCGAATGCAGCGATCGCTTGCAGCGCCCAGCTTGTCGAGAAGCTGTTGCCCCATCCGCCGTTTGATTGCTGCTCGGCTTTCAGGTATTGCTTCGCTTTCGCCAGTGTCTCTGGTACTCCGCTCACACTCTGTACTTGGGAGAGCGCTTGCACTCCTGCCGCGGTGATATCGACGCTCGAATCCCACGAGCCGTCCGCCGCTTGTCGGGAAATAATAAACGCAACCGTCTTTTGTATGATATCGTCGCTCGCGCTGTAGCCCGAGCGCAGAAGCGGAAAAAGCGCGAAGATGTCGTCGTTGTCGAGAGCAGCGTCTCCGATTTGTACGCCGTCGAACGCCGATGTAATCGGAGCGATGTAATCCACCGGTGTCCCCACGTATGGGTCGATACCGAGCGCGAGGAGCGCCATTGCATGCCGCTGGTAGTCGGTGACGCTGGAGAGCGCGGGCGCTGCGGTGAGAAGATATGCGCGCAGGTTGGTTTTTGCGCCGCCGGGGTCTGCAGCGGCGAAGGCGAGCGCTGCCCAGTCGGTAAGAAGCGGAGATTCGAAAGAGCCGTCGGGGCGCTGTACGTTCGCGAGGAACGCGAGCGCAGATTGTACGCTGAGCTGCGAATGAGAGAATCCTCCTCCCCCGCCGGCAGAAGGAGCAGGCGCTTGCTCTTCGATCTCTTCCGGCTCCTCGGGTGTTTCGAGGAGTCCGACAATGCGCAGCTTCACTGTGGCGCCCTCCTCGCCGTTTACAAAGTTCGTGAGCACAAACGAAAGCTCATCGCCTGTCGTGATCGGTATGCATCCGACACCGCAATCGGTGTAGCCGCCATTGAGGTAGACCGCCCAGTATGTGTGTTCTTCGAGGAGGTCGTTTATCGTGTTGAGGTACAGGCCGAAGCTCGGATCGTTGATGAATGCAAGATTCTCGATGATGCCCTGATCTTTTGCCTCTTGGAGGGCGCAGATCGCAAGGTACTTGCTCGCAGAATCTTCTTCCGGGAATGCGTGAGCGATTCCATCGGTGTCGACAACCTCGCAGCTATAGGGGAGCGTGATCGCAGCGTCGATCGAAAGAGGAGACTCTGCTTCTAGCTCTTCCGTTTCGGATAACGTGCTTGTCGCAAGTGTCTGATCCGTCGGGGCGGTGATCACCGGCGGTGTCGTATCGGGTGCGGCTATTTCCTCTTCTGCATAGAGAGGCTGAGTAGAAAGTACGACCGCGAGAGCCGAGGCGAACAGAAGCGCGTGCAATTTTTTCATACAAGTGAATAGGGTAGTACTGATTAATACTTCTTCTCGTATCTCCACTCGATGGCGTCGCCATCTTCGAGTGTCGTTTGGGAAGCGCCCGTGTCCGAAGATCTGCCGTTGATGTAGAGAAACCAGTAGAAACCACCACCGTATTTCTTGCCGTTGATAGATTCGACGAAGTACCCGAGCGATGGGTACTCGCGCCCCTCAAAGGCAAGCTTTCCTGATGCCGCGAGCTTTCGCATGGCGTCGAGCACGGTCGATCCGCTTGGGACGCTTGCGACCGAGCTGATCCCGTCGATCGAAAGGGCAATGCGGATTGTCGCCCCGGAACCCTCAGGCGCATTCACTACTTGCTGGGGCAGCTGCGCTACTGAAGAGGGTTTGATGTCAACCGGTTCTTGCGCGTGATCGGTCGTCGACGCAGAAGAGGTTTGCAGCTCTCGTACTGGAGGAGCGCTCTCCCAACCGTGAGGCACGACGAAAATCGCCATCGCGAGGATCATGATGAAACCGAGAATGATTGAGGATTTTTTCATACGCACAACGCAAAAATCTCTGCCCGACGCAGAGATTTGTATTCAGCACTGTATGGATTCAGCGCACACCCTGCTCGGGATAGACAGCTGAAAGAAGATCGGACTCTTCGACTCGCTTCGCTCGCTCAGAGCAAGCTCACTCATCGGAATTACCGTTGCGGCACAGTGGAGGGATTACACCTCACTTCCAACCCGCTTTTTTCTAGCTTGCGGGTTCCCTCGACTCGGAAGTCGCTCGGGACATTCAACCGTGGATGGTGATTGTATTCTTCTCATGCCGCTATGCAATGGGGATAACAAATTACAAAATAGTGGGCAAAAAGCACAAGTGCTATAGTGGCTCTATGCAAGGCTCATGCGCCCCATTTGAGGGCAAGAACATCACGCTCATGGGGCTCGGGCTTTTGGGGCGCGGCGTGGGCGATGCCGAATTCCTCGCCGGATGCGGCGCGCGCGTGCTCATCACAGACAAAAAGACCGAAGGTGAGCTCGCGGATTCGGTCGCGCGTTTGCAAAAGTATCCAAACATCGAATTCCACCTTGGCGGACATCGCATTCAAGATTTTACTTCTTGCGACATGGTACTAAAGGCGGCAGGGGTACCGCTCGATTCGCCGGAGATCACCGCGGCGAAAGCAGCGGGCGTGCCTGTCTGTATGTCGACGGCGCTGTTCGCTGAGTACGCGCGCGAAGCGGGCGCGACGATAGTCGGCATTACGGGTACGCGAGGGAAATCCACCGTCGCGCACATGATTCATCACGCGCTTTGCGCGGCAGGCAAGCGCTCTCACCTCGGCGGCAACATCCGCGGTCTCTCGACGCTCGCGATGCTGCCCGAAATACGCAAGGGCGATATATGCGTGCTCGAACTTGATTCGTGGCAGCTCCAAGGATTCGGCGATCTGCAGATCAGTCCGCACGTCGCTGTCGTTACGAATCTGATGCCGGATCACATGAATTACTACCACGGAGACATGCATCGGTATTTTTCCGACAAAGCGAATATCTTCAAGAATCAGAAAGATGGCGACACGCTTATCGTTTGTGATTGTGTGCTCGACAAGGTGGCAAAAGCGCACCCGCCTATCGCGCCGAAGACGCCCCCGGCTCTGCCGGAAGAGTGGCAGCTGAAGATCATCGGCGAACACAACGTCAAGAATGCGCGGCTTGCCGCGGCGGCTTTGCGTGCGCTCCTGCTCGCGGAGCAGAAGATCCGAAGCGGCATTGAATCATTCGAGCCGGTCGAGGGTCGCCTTCAGTTGGTCCGCGAAGTGGGTGGTATAAAAATCTACAACGACAACAACGCCACGACGCCGGAGGCTACTATCGCGGCGCTCCGCGCGCTCGATGACGGAAAGAAAAACACCATCCTCATCATGGGCGGTGCAGACAAGGGGCTTGATATGAGCGAGCTCGTCAAAGAGGCGCAAAGGAGATGCAAGGGCATCGTGCTCCTCGCTGGCACTGGCACGGATCGCATCAACACCCAGCTCGGGAGTGATATGATATATCATATCACCGAGAACGCAGTGAGAGCTGCTTTTGAGCAAGCCGGGTCGGGAGATGTCGTGCTCTTTAGCCCCGCATTCGCCTCGTTCGGCATGTTTAAGAATGAATACGACCGCAACGACCGATTCATGGACGCGGTCGCCGCTCTACGTGTACGATCGCGCTGATTCGTCTGGCAACACGCTGCTGCTTCCCGTGCGTCGTCTTTGGTGGCGCGACGCGCGATCTTTTGCTACCTTGTCGGGAGAGAAACTTCACTCACATAAGAGGGTACGACATGAGCACTCTTGGTTCTCTTCTGGCATTCGCCGGCGGGGCGTGCGCAGAGGCGTATGGATCCGTACGCGAAAGACGGGCGCTTTCGCAGCGGCTCGACCGCGAGCTTCTGAAGCGCGGCGCGAATCCGCATGACACCTGTTTCGCGCCCGACCGGGTTATGTTTGACGGCAAGGTGCTGTGCTTCCGACCGAGAATGGTCGGTGCGGTTGCAGCGTACATCGCCGCAAGCGGGCGCTCGAGAAGCGACATAATCCGCAACGGCGGCATGGATGCATTCCGCATGTTGTGGTTCCTTGCCGCTGCGCAAGACGACCTCATCGACGCTGCGGACCAAGCGCCTGCCGCAGGATCGCTGGATTCTCGGTACTTGATGAAAGTGATATTCGGCAAACACCGGACCTTTTATCGAGCGGCGTTTCGGGTCGTTTCGAGTGATATCAATCGGTTGCAAGCGTCGAGCGAGACAAAGACGTATCTCCGCAAGAAAGTTCGCTCGTGGTACCGTTTTTTGGTGAATCAAGAAGCGGAGATGTACGCATCGGGATTCGAGAAACTCTCGTTCTCGGTGTGCGCCAAGTATCGCGAGCAACAAAACTCAATGATCGGCGGGACGCTCGTTGCGTTGCTCAACGGTGCCGAATGCCTCGTCTCGGATTTGCGGCGGCTGGAAGAGTACCTTCCGATCGCATCGTTCCGGACGCAGATCATCGACGACGTCGCGGATATCGCCGAAGACCTGCGGATGCGGCGTCCGAGCTACTGCATGGGTGCGCTCAACGAGTATCCCGTGGAGATGGCACGCATGCGGCATGTTGTCGAAGTCCGAGCGATTGCGAAGGTGCGTCCGTGGCTATTCAAGCGGATCGCGCCGCGCAGCTATGCTCTTGTGCGGAAGCAGTATGCAGCGTACGGTGTGCGCCTCCGCGACGCGCCTCCGCACGGCGTCATTCTGGACTCGGTGGGGAATGTGCTTTTTCACGTCTTCCCGTCATTCCGCGACGTCATGTACAGGCTGAGTCCGCGGCTCGCGAATTTCTGAGCCAAGAAAGTCCAACACGCGCTTTGCAAAAAGCGCGTGTTTTGTTATGTGCACAAAGTGACCGCCTCCTCGTATGAGAAAGCGCTCTGAGCGCGAGATTCGCGACCATACCCGAGGCGCATGGGATGGCGGCGTGATACGGTCGCGTGTCCCGTACACGCAGAGCGTGCGCGCGGTTATGCGTTCGAGCGGCACGTCTTGCATCGTGTGCGTCGCACGATATATAGCAAGCATGGTCCGGGCGCGCTGCACGGTCATCGGGGCGGTGTCTGCGTACCCGATCGGTGTAAACCACGTGCGGTCGATGTCGTACGTACACACTGGCGCGAGCCGACCAAGATGCGCTATGCACCACGCATGGAGCCATTGTGCCGCGCTGCGCCTGGTCGGATCAGCGACCCCGCACAAGACGAGCGCATCGAGGCTGTGTGTCGCTGCGTAGAGCGAAGCCACACGCCCTCCGAAGGAGTGCCCGACGATCGCATACGGAGTGATCGCGAGTTGCTCTGCGAAGGCGGATACGCAGTCTGCGTAATCGTATAGCGTGAGAATCGCGCGGGGGGTCTCGCTCTCTCCGAAGCCGGGCAGATCGAGCGCATATACTGAGTAGCGGGAGGAGAGGAGCGGCATAGTGCGCGCCCACGTACGTCTCGATTGCCCCCATCCGTGGAGGAGGATGATCGGCGGTCCGCTTCCGGTGCTTGTGTATGCGCATCGGAATCCATTTCTCAGCGTGATTATGCGGGTTTCTCCGCACGCGCTTGAGTCGGGTATTGTATACCCTTTTCGTAGGTTGCGGACAGCGCCGATGCATCGCTCCACGAGCCACATGAGACAATCCTAGTGCACGCCGTCGCATTTGTCATTGGCACATCTCCGGACTCGGACGCTGTTCGAGCGCGCACCGTTGCTGTGTATACTGGGACTATGCGCATACCGACCAGTGTATTCATGGTGGGCATCGGCGGTATCGGTATGTCTGCGCTCGCGCAGCTTTTGAAGTATCGAGGATACGAGGTCTGCGGATCTGACAGAGAAGAATCGCCGGTGGTCTCTCTGCTCGTGCAAAAAGGCGTTCCCGTGGCGGTCGGGCATGACCAGTGCAGTATTCCCGCCGGTACCGGACTCCTCATCTACTCGGATGCGGTACCGTCGACAAATCGCGAGCGTGAGCGAGCGAAGGAGATGGGCATTCCAGAAATATCGTATTTTGAAGCGCTTGGAGTGGTCTCGAAAGATGCGCGGACGATTGCCGTTGCTGGTACGCACGGGAAAACGACGACGACGGGGATGCTCGCGAAGATACTGCAGCAGTGCGAGAAAGAGCCGACCGCCGTCATCGGCTCCATCGTGCGTGATTTCGGATCCAATTTTCTCGCCGGTCGCGAAGATCTTTTGGTGGTCGAGGCGTGCGAGTATCGCGATCACCTCCTAAAACTCCATCCGGAGATTTTGGTAATCACAAACATAGAGCTCGATCACACGGACTACTTCCCAAATCTTGCAGCGCTTCAGGAGACGTTTGGGAAGGCTATAGCGCGTGTCCCGAAATACGGCGCGATTGTGGCAAACCCGAAGGATCCCATAATCGCCCCTCTCTTGGAAAAATACAGCAGTCTGACTGCTGTATTTGACTATACGGCGCAGGCGGTGCCTGCGCTCGCGCAGATCGGGGAATTCAACCGCATGAACGCGCGCGCCGCCAAATGCGCGGCGCGCGCGGCGTTCCCGCATCTGCAGGAAGGATGTATCGACCGCGCGCTCATGGATTTCAAAGGTTCGTGGCGGAGATTTGAATACAAAGGCGAGACGCCGAATGGCGCGGTCGTCTACGACGACTATGCGCACCATCCTACGGCGATTGCAAAAACGATCGAGGCGGCGCGCGAGCATTTCCCGGAAAAGAAAATTATCGTCGCGTTTCATCCACACCTCTACAGCCGCACCAAATCGCTTGTGCGCGAGTTTGCACTCGCGCTCGCGCTCGCGGATAGCGCGGTCGTCGCGCCTATCTATGCGGCGCGAGAAGAGCCTGACCCCGCGATTTCGCACCACATCCTTGCCGACCTCGCAGGCGAGACCGTCGAAGCGCTCGATTCTTTCGATGCTGTCCGCGACCGTCTTCTTTCCGAAGGAAATGATGCGCTTATCATCACCATGGGTGCGGGGGATATTTACAAAATTGCGGAGCAAATCGCTGATTGATATGGGGAAGCTGTCCATCGTCGCGACACCGATAGGGAATCTCGAAGACATCACGCTCCGCGCGCTCCGGACGCTCAAAGAATGCGATGTCATCTATGCGGAAGACACACGCGTGATATCGAAGCTGCTCGTGCGGTACGAGATACAAAAGCCGCTGCAGCGGCTCGATGCGGCGACGGAGTCGAAGAAAGCAGAAGACATCATCGCACGACTCGAGGCGGGGGAGCATGTCGCGTTCGTTTCCGATGCCGGTACGCCAGCTGTTTCCGACCCCGGATCCCGTCTTGTCGGCGCCGTTCGCGCGCGCGGCTGGACGGCGATTGAAGCGATTCCGGGGCCATCGGCGCTCACCGCCGCAGTATCTATCGCGGGACTTGCGGCGGGCGAATTCTTTTTTATAGGATTTCTGCCGCATAAAAAGGGGAGGCAGACCGCCATAAAGCATATTGCAGAAAGCGATGTACCGGTCGTTCTATATGAATCCCCGCACCGCATTCTCAAATTGCTCCGGGAGCTTTCTCAAGCCGGTGTCTCGAAGGTCGGAGTCGCGCGCGAGCTCACGAAAATGCACGAAGAATTCATCTCCGGTACGCCAGAAGAAATCGCGCAGAGCTTGGAGGCGCGCGGAGCGGTGCGGGGAGAATTCGTGGTGATTATTGAACCAAGAGACTAGAGTGGTATACTCCTGCCATGACGCTGGACACGCTCATCATTGCTTCCGGAGCATTCGTCGGACTTCTTCCGTTCCTCGGTTTTCCCAACAGCTGGGACACCGCGCTCTTTCTTCTCGCAGGCATGTTCGTTATGGGGCTTGGCGTCGTGGTGCGCCGCAGACGGGGAGATGAAGAAACCATGATGCGCAGACAGGCGAGTACATTCGTGGAGCGCGCACCGCTTGCTCGGCATGAAGAGAAACATACTGCGAGCGAGTAGCGCCGGCGTCCTTGCGGGCGGACTCATCGTTGTCGCCGGGTTCGTCGCGGTCGCGGCGGTGGCTCCCAGCGTCTCGTACGTGCGAGGGGAAGGCGCGATGACTCCAGAGGCAGAAGCGCCCCGACCTGTCTCCGCGCATGTCGCGACCCCCGCGTCGGTGAAAGCGGTCTACATGTCGCAGTGCGTCGTCGGGACGCCGTCGTTCCGCGATTCGATCGTCGGACTCGTCGATGATACGGAGCTGAATGCAATCGTCATCGACATCCGCGACTACACGGGCAAAATCGCATTTCCGACCGAACATCCGGTCTTGAAGGATATGGTATCGGACGAGTGTGGCGCGGTCGATATGAAAGATTTTATACAAACACTCCACGACAAAGATATCTACGTCATTGGTCGCATCACCGTCTTCCAGAATCCCTCCTACACAAAAGTGCACCCTGAGGAGGCGGTGCAGAAGGCGTGCGCCCATTCGGCAAGCTCAGAGACATGCGGTGTATGGAAAGATCACAAAGGGCTCGCGTTTGTCGATGTGGGCGCGAAGCCGTACTGGGATACGGTCGTTGAGCTTTCGAAGGAGTCGTATGGAATCGGGTTCGACGAGCTCAACTACGACTACATTCGATTCCCTTCGGATGGCGACATGAAATCCGCCGTATATTCGTGGAGTCAGGGCAAGACAAAGTCGGAAGCGCTCGAAGAATTCTTTAGGTATCTGCATGAGCAGGTACGCCCCGTCGGCGTGAAGATGTCGGCCGATTTGTTCGGATACGTGACGGTGCACGAAGACGACCTCGGCATCGGGCAACTGCTCGAGCGCGCACTACCGTACTTCGATTACATCGATCCGATGGTATATCCGTCGCACTACAACAGCGGTTTCGCCGGGCTCAAAAATGTGAACAGCGACCCGTACAAGGTGGTGTATGCGTCGATGGCGGAGGCGGTGCAGCGCACGGTCGCGACGACGACTTCCATCGGGTCGTTCGCATACCAGCGGATCGGCACTTCGACGCCAGCGATGTACTCGAAACCATCGTATCCGGCGTCAAAAATGCGCCCCTGGCTGCAAGACTTTGATTATCCCGTGGAATACACGCCGGCGATGGTCGCTGCACAGATCAAGGCGAATGAAGATGCGGGTCTCACGTCGTATCTCTTTTGGGATCCGTCCAACAAGTATTCAAGTCTGAAGCATGTAGTGTCGCGCGAGTAAAGAGAGCGCTATACTAGAGGCATGCATCCCGATCATCAAAACGATGATCGCCGCATCACGTATTTTGCGGCGACCCATACGCGGGGGAAACGCGAGATGTTTGGCATACGCGCCGTCGACCGCGGCAAGCATATCTATGTGATCGGCAAAACGGGCATGGGTAAATCCACCATGCTCGAAAACATGGCAATTCAAGATATCCAAAATGGCGAAGGAATCGCGTTCGTCGATCCGCACGGATCGACGGCAGAGAAGCTGCTCGATTTCGTCCCGCAAGATCGGATCAAGGATGTGGTGTACTTCGCGCCTTTTGATACCGACTACCCCATGGGGTTCAACGTGATGGAAGATGTGGGCTACGACAAGCGCCACCTCGTCGTCTCAGGGCTCATGGGCGCCTTAAAACGCATCTGGGTCGACGCGTGGAGCGCGCGTATGGAATACATCTTGCAGAATACACTGCTTGCGCTCCTCGAGTATCCGGATTCGACGCTTCTCGACGTAAACCGCATGCTCGTCAACAAGAAATTCCGCGATATCGTCGTCGCGCACGTGACCGACCCCATCGTGAAAGCGTTTTGGGAGGTGGAATTTGCCGGCTTTACCGATACGTATACGCGCGAAGCGACGCCCGCGATTCAAAACAAGATCGGTCAATTTACCGCGAATCCGCTCATCCGCAATATCGTGGGGCAAGCGCGCTCCTCCTTTGATCTGCGCAAGATCATGGACGAGAAAAAAATATTCATCGTCAATCTTTCGAAAGGTCGCATGGGCGAGACCAACGCCTCGCTTTTGGGCAGCATGCTTGTCGTGAAGATCTACCTCGCTGCGATGAGTCGCGCGGACGAGCCGGCGGCACGCATGGCGAAGCTCCCGCGCTTCTATTTCTACGTCGACGAGTTTCAATCCATGATGAATCAAGCGTTCGCCGACATCCTTTCCGAATCGCGCAAATACAAGCTCGCGCTCACGCTCGCCAATCAGTACATCGAGCAGATGGAAGAAGAGGTCCGCGACGCGGTTTTTGGCAACGTGGGGACGCTTATCTGCTTCCGCGTCGGTCCTTTCGACGCGGAAGTGCTCGAGACGGTTTTTACGCCGACATTCACCCCGGAAGATCTCATCGGTCTCGGCATCGGGCAGATCTACCTCACGCTCATGATCGACGGCGTGGGCTCGCCGCCTTTTTCCGCGGAGACCATTCCGCCGATCGAAACGCCCCCTATCACGTATCGCGACGACGTGATCACAAGCTCCCGCGCGCTCTATGGGCGCATGCGCAGCGAAGTGGAAGCGACGGTGAGAAAGAAACAAGACGAATACCCGCCGGAGGCGAGAGAAAAAAAGAAAAGCAGCTACGGTACGCGACCGCGCGACACTGATTCCCGATCGGGCTCGTCGTTCCGACCGACCGACCGTCCGCGCGATGACCTGTCTCCTGCGCGCACAGACGGGGAGCAGGCGGAAAAGAATCCTCTACGGAATACCTCGCATCGTGAGGAGAGGCGACCGCAGACGTGGCATGCTGAGCCACGTCCGCCGCGTCTCGAAGAAAAGCCGCGGGGATCGTCAGAGGCTGAGAAGCGGGACGCGCTTCGCGCCGCGCTTGCCGCCGCGCGCCCTTCCGTGCCTGCTCCTACCGAAGCACCCGCACGTTCGCCGGCAGATATTTTGCGCGAAAAGCATGCCGCAAAAGCACCTTCTTCTCCGGAGCCGCGTGCCGCTACTGCCCCCCAGCACCCACCCAAGAGTCAAAATCCACACCAGCGCGCGCCGCATGCGCCTCAGCGTCAAACGCCGGGCGATAATGGCGTGAATGCGCAAAGCGGAGAAGTTTCTCACGAAGATTTGCGGCGCGCGCTCGGGCGCAACGAGTAGTTTTGTTTTTCTCTGCCTTGTGTGCGCTCCCGGCATGGTCGGAGCGCAGGTGGTGATCTCAGAATTCTTATACGATGCCGCTGGATCCGACACCGATCAGGAGTGGGTGGAGCTTTTCAACGCGGGAGAAAGCGCGGTCGACCTCACGAAGTGGAAAATCAACGACGGCTCGAATCACGTGTTCAACGTCCCTCCCAAAAACGACGGCAAGGGCTCGATCTCGATCCCGTCGGGCGGCTACCTCATCCTCGCGTCGAATGCGGCGACGTTTGCCGCGCAGTATCCGCTCGTCGCCAACGTGATCGACACGACGTTGTCGCTTCCGAACACGAGCGGCTCCGTTTCGCTCGTCGACGAGAGCGGCGCGACCGTCGACACGCTCTCGTACACGAAAGACATGGGTGCCGCGGGCGATAGCTTGACGCTGCATCGCGCGACGCTTGCGGGTACCGCGCTCAGTGCCGCAGCTCCATCGCCGGGGAGCGGAAGCCTCTCCGCAAACGCTGCGAGCACGCAATCCGCCGCGACCTCGACGACAGAAAGCGCGCAGACCACTTCGGGTGCCGCGTCCGGCAATTCTTCGCCCGTGTCTTCGTACGTCGCGCCGCCACTGCCGCAGCTTTTTGCGGAAGCGGGCGGCGACAGGGTTGCGATCGTGGGAGCGGACGTGATCTTCGAGGGGCGCGCATACAATAGGAATCGAGAGTTTGTCGATATGGTGCGTTTCGTGTGGAATTTCGGCGACGGGTCGACCGCGGAGGGTCAGAGCGTCGCGCACCATTTCGAATATCCGGGGCGATACGTAGTCTGGCTTGATATCGCGCACGATACGGTCGCCGCATCGGACAGGATCATTGTGACGGCAGAGCCCGCACGCCTTTCGTTCACTGTCTTTGCAGACGGCAGCGCGGAGATTGTCAACAACGCCGGACGCGACCTCGATCTCTCGAATTGGGTGGTGGCAAACTTCGCGCGCGAATTCAGGCTGCCGAAACACTCTCTCATCCTCTCGGGCACTTCGATGCGCATCTCGCAGAAAACACTCGGCTTTTGGAGCGGCATGCAGACGGAGCTCCGCTACCCGAACGGCGCACTCGCTTTGCGCGCCGGCGACAGATCGGAGACGGCTGTGCCGGTAGTTGCTCCGCCTCCGACCTCGCCCGCTCGGGTGGAGACGCGCTCGGCACCGGTCGCAGCGCACTCGCAGTCTTCGTCTTCCGTGGAGCAAGACGCCGCTCCTTCCGGAGAGTCGGCTGGCGCCTCTTCGCCGTACGTCGCTGCAGCCGCAGCGGGAAGCGCCCCCTCCGTGTGGTGGTTTGTCGTGTCCGGTCTCGGCCTTTCCGTCGCGGGGATGCTTGTGCTGGTGCGGTATCTTAAAAAGAACGAGTGGGACATTATTGAGGAAACGGCGGAATAGGATATTGTTGCGTCATGGAGCGGAACACTATCCTCGTGACGGGCGGCGCTGGTCTCGTGGGCACGAATCTGTGCCGGCGGCTGCTGGAGCACGGCTGCCGCGTGATCTCACTCGACAACTACTTTGCCGGTTCGCGAGACAATCATATCGCAGGCGTCGAATATCGGGAGGGACACACGAAAGATATCGCGCGCCATATCCCGGAGACGCCGGATATCATCTATCACCTCGGGGAATATTCGCGCGTCGAGCAGAGCCTCCTTGAGCCTGACGTAGTCCACGATCTCAATGTCGTCGGCACGGCAGCCGTGGTGGAATTCTGGAAAGAAAAGAAGTGCAAGCTGGTCTATGCCGGTTCGTCCACGAAATTCGGCGATGGAGGGCTCGCGCGGAGCGCGACGCCGTATGCCGCATCGAAGGCGGCGAATACCGAGCTGGTGAAAAAAGTCGGCGATGAGTTTCATCTCCCGTACGCGATTACGTATTTTTACAATGTGTACGGTCCCGGAGAGCGCGCGGGGATTTATGGCACGCTCGTCGAGGCATTCAAGCAGATGTACCTGAGCGGCGCGCCGCTTGCAGTGACGTCCCCCGGCACTCAGCGGCGGAATTTCACGCATGTCGACGATATCGTGGACGCGCTCATCATGGTGGGAGACCGGGGTCAGGGAGACGAATACGGGCTCGGCAATGCGACGAGTTTTTCCGTGCTCGAGGTCGCGCACATGTTTGGCGGCTCCATAGTGATGCTGCCCGCGCGCGCGGGCAACCGCATGCAATCGGCGCTCGACACGACGAAGATCAACGCGCTCGGGTGGAGACCGACGCGCACGCTCGATGGGTACATCCGCGAATTTCTTTCCAGTCATCCGCGCGGCGCGATGCGCGAGAAGCGCGTCCTCGTTTTCTCGACCACGTTTTACCCCACGGTCGGTCCCGCCGAAGAAGCGCTTCTTGAGCTCATGCGCAAAATGCCGGATGTGCAGTTCGATGTCGTCACGAGCGCGTTCTCGCACGGTTCGGACGATGCGGCATGCCCGGTCGCGAATGCACATATCCACCGCGTTGGTTTCGGGTGGAAGGCGGATAAGTACCTTCTCCCCATCCTCGGCTATCACGTCGCGCGCCGGCTGCATGCGCGGCACTCGTACCTCTTTGCATGGTCGCTCATGGCGAGCTACGCCGCCGCGGCGGGCGCCGTCTTGAAGCGCACGACCAACCTTCCGCTTCTCATCACGCTCGCGGATCAGAATCTGCGCGACGTTTCGCATCTCGCGCGGCTCGTCCTCAGAGTGATTCTCACCGATGCGGACCAGGTGTACGGCGCCGCCTCGCAGGAGGAGCATGCGGCGAGTCTTTCGGGCAAGACCCTCCGGCACTCAATGGGGGAGGGAGACGCTTTCGCCAACCAGCTCCGCTACGCGTATGCGGAAATACTTCTGAATCAAAAGAGCGCATGAAAAAAGTTCTCATACTCTCGCTCGCTTATTTCCCGAAGCATGTCGGCGGCGCCGAAGTGTCCATCAAGGAAATAACCGACCGCATGCCCGATATCGAATTTCACATGATAACCAATCGGTTTGATTCGACGCTGCCGCACGTCGAAAAGGTGGGCAACGTGATGGTGCATCGCATCGGCATCACGACCAAAAATCCGAGCATGGCAGATCTCAAAAAGCTGCCGCTCAACGTCAATAAGCTGCTGTACCAATTCCTCGCCGCGTGGCACGCGCTCCGACTCCACCGCGTGCATCGCTTCGACGCGCTGTGGGCGATGATGGCGCACTCGACCGGAGTGCCTGCAGCGATCGTGAAGATGCTGCATCCGGAGATCGGCTACGTGCTCAATTTGCAAGAAGGAGATCCGACGGAATACATCGAGAAAAAGATGCGCCCGCTCTGGCCCCTTTTCACGCGCGCCTTTACGAAAGCCGACATCATTCAGCCGCTTTCGACCTTCCTCGCGAAGTGGGCACGCGCTCGCGGCTTCATCGGACCTATCGAGATCATTCCGAATGCGGTCGCGGCGGAGCATTTTTCGCAGGAGTATCCTCCCGCGACCATTGATCGCATTCGCGACGAGCTGGGGAAGGGCATGGGCGACGTCTTTCTCATCACCACGTCGCGGCTTGTCCACAAGAATGCGGTCGACGACTGCATCCGTGCGCTCTCGCTCCTCCCGCCACAGGTGCACTTCATCGTCCTTGGTACCGGACCCGACGAGGAGAAGCTCCGCACTCTAGCAGCAAGGTCCGACCTTGCTGGTCGGGTGCGTTTCGTCGGTCATATCGGGCATGCCGATATGCCGAAATACCTCAAAGCGAGCGACATTTTCATTCGCCCGAGCCGCTCGGAAGGATTTGGCGCCTCATTCGCCGAGGCGATGGCGGCAGGTCTCCCCGTCATTGCGACGCAAGAGGGCGGCATCGCGGATTTCCTTTTCGACGAGAAGCGAGATCCCGGTAAGCCCATCACCGGTTTTGCAGTCGACAAAGATTCACCTGACCAGATCGCAGAGCAAGTGAGAAACATCATGCATCACCCCGAGAAAGTGCGCGCCGTTGTCGCGACCGCGAAAGCGATGGTCGAGGAGAAATACGATTGGGATATTATCGCGCGTGATATGCGAGAAAGAGTATTTGCGCGCCTTCTGCACGAGGTATGACCCATATCGTCATCGCGACAGGATTGTATCCTCCGGAAATCGGCGGACCCGCGACCT
The DNA here is from genome assembly GCA_903858755.1 of uncultured bacterium. Taxonomy (GTDB): domain Bacteria; phylum Patescibacteriota; class Minisyncoccia; order Phycocordibacterales; family UBA2100; genus UBA10103. The sequence continues at coordinate 20,403 of CAIOKC010000029.1, forward strand.
TTGCTTCTTTGTTTGAGAAAGGTCTTGCGAAGCACTCGATGGCGCATACGACCATTCCTTTTTCCTCGGTGCGGTACCTTCCGAAGCTTGTGCGGCATGTGGCGTACGGATGGCGTGTGTATCGCGCTGCCTCGAGCGACAGCATCGTGCTCGCCCTCGATCCTGTGTCGGTGGGACTGCCGTCGCTTCTCGCGGCGCGCGCGCGAGGGGCTCGCTTCTTCCTTCGCGTCGGCGGCGATTATGCATGGGAACAGGCGACGCAGCGCTCATGCTACGACGACGTACCGGAATCTTTTCCCGGCGATGTACATGCCCTTCCGCTTCCCGCTCGCATCATGTACGCGGTGCAGCGGTACGTCGCGGTGCGCGCCGAGCGCGTCTTGGTGCAAAGCACTTCGCTCGGCGCGATTGTCGCCGCGTGGGGCGTTGCCGCGAGCCGTATTTCGGTTGTCCCGAACGGCATGAGCGCCGTCGCACTGCCCGATCGGGAAGCACTGCGGGCACGCTATGGGTGGCACGGTCCGGTCGTGGTAAGTAGCGGGCGCTTTGTGCCTTGGAAGGGGTTTGAAGCGCTCATCGATGCGGTGAAAAGCCTCGGTGATATTCCCGACCTGCATCTTGTCATCATCGGAGGCGGTCCGCTCGAGCGCGAGCTTCGCTCAAGAGCCGATGGCGCGGTGGAATTCATACCTCCGCTCCCCAAAAGCGAGCTGCTTTCCATGATCTCTGCCGCCGATGTGTTTGCACTCAATACTCGCTACGAGGGCTTCTCGCACCAAATACTCGAAGCGATGAGCGTCGGCACGCCGGTCGTCACGACCGCGATTCCCGGAAACGCCGATCTTGTCGTGGGGGAGACCGCGCTTTCAGTGCCATGGAATGACACTCGCGCGCTTGCGGATTCGGTGCGGCGCGTCATCGAGGATCCGGCACTCGCGCGCTCGCTCTCCCTTCGCGCCCGTGCGCACGCGGAGCAATTCACCCCCGAGCGCACCTTCCGCGAGTCTTGCGCGGCGCTCGGAATCTCGGTGTAGGTTTTCTTGAAAAGCACCCATAAAGCGGCTACACTGCGCGCATGCGGGTCCTCTCCATCTCCACCGACTGGAACGTATTTGACGAAAACAGCGTCGTCGCTCGGCGACAGCGGATGCAAGCCTCGACTCTTGAGCGGCTTGAGGTCTTCGTGCCGCATGGTCCGAAAGCGCTTGTCCACCTTGCGCCGAATGCCACCATGCGCGGTTTTGGTCTTGGCAAAGTGCTCGGCACGCCGCGCAGTATGCTCGCGGCGATGCGGATCCCGCGCCCTGATGTCGTATCCGTCCAGGATCCGTTTTTGATCGGTCTCATCGGTCTTTGTATCGCGCGTCTGCGGGGCTCGAAGCTGCATGTGCAGATTCACACGGATCCTTTCGACCCGAAGTTTGCCGCGCATTCGCTCACGAATCGCTTCTATGTGCTTCTCGCGCGCTTCGTCCTCTCGCAAGCGGATGCGGTGCGCGTCGTGTCGGAGAGAATCAAAAAGACGCTCGCGCCGCTTGCGCTCACGGTGCCGGTGTCGGTGCTGCCGATTTTCATCGATCGCGACGCGATCGCGCGCGCAAAACCGCTCGACAAGAAAAAAGAGTTTCCCGATTTCCAGAAAATCGTCCTCGTCGTATCGCGGCTTGAGCCCGAGAAACAGGTCGGGGCGGCGATCCGCGCGTTTGCAGAGATCGTGAAGGCGCAGCCGGGCGCGGGACTCGTCGTCGTCGGCGATGGCAGCGAATCCGCGGCATTGCGCTCACTCGCTCGATCCCTCGGCGTCGAGAAGCGCGCGGTATTTGCCGGAGCACGCGATCCTTTTCCTTTCTACAAGACCGCCGACGTCCTCCTTCTCACATCTGATTTCGAAGGGTACGGCATGGTCATTGTCGAAGCTCTCGCTGCGGGGTGCCCGGTCGTCTCATATGATGTCGGCGTCGCTCCCGAAGCGGGCGCGATCATCGCTGCTCCGGAGGACCTCGCTCGCGTCGCCTCCGCGACGCTTTCGGAAGGTCGCCGCGGCGTCCTTGCACTCGAACTTCCAGATGAAATCACCTACCGCGATATGTGGCGCTCTGAGATCGGTTCGGCTCTCGCGGGAGAGATGCAAGCCGCCGCTTCGGAGAGAAGCGCCGCCGCTCTCATCGGATATATCGGACAGGGCTTTATCGGGAAGAATTATGCGGACGATCTCGAGCGGCGAGGATTCACCGTGGTGCGCTACGCGCTCGAGGAGCCGTACCGCGCCAATAAAGAAAAGATACGCGAGTGCGACATCGTATTCATCGCCGTGCCGACCCCGACGACTCCCGAGAGATTTGACGATTCGATCGTACGGAGCGCGCTTGGCTTGGTGGGGAAAGGCAAGACGGCGGTCGTCAAGTCGACGATGCTTCCGGGTAAGACGGAGGAGCTTCAGCGCGCATTCCCCGGCATATTCGTTTTCCATTCGCCCGAATTTTTGCGCGAAGCAACCGCCGCATATGATGCAGCGCATCCGGATCGCAATATCGTCGGCATTCCAGAAGATACTCCCGAAGCGCGCGTGCGCGCGGAAAAGGTCCTCGATGTCCTTCCGTATGCGCCCTTCCGCCTCGTGTGCTCATCTCTCGAAGCGGAGTTTGTGAAGTATGCCGGCAATAGCTGGCTTTTTACGAAGGTGGTGTACATCAACATGATGTACGACCTTGTGGCAAAGCTCGGTGCGAGATACGAGGTCGTGCGCGATGCGCTCGCGGCGGATCCGCGTATCGGTCGCAGCCACCTTGATCCGATACACCAGAGCGGGCACGGAGGGAAGCCGGGTCGCGGTGCCGGCGGGCACTGCCTCATCAAAGACTTCGAGGCGCTCCGGAGATTGTATGAGCGCGAGGTCGGGGACGCCTTCGGCGCGAACGCGCTTGATGCGCTTGCGGCAAAAAATATCGATTTGCTCTTGCAGAGCGGGAAGGATCTCGACCTCCTGAAGGGAGTCTATGGGTCTCCCGAGAGCGAACGAGACCGACTCTGTCGATAGCACATGAAGCTTCTCGTACTCACACAGGCGATCGATACCGACGACCCGGCACTCGGGTTTTTCCATTCGTGGGTGGCGGAGCTCTCGAGGCATTTTTCCTCCATTGTCGTCGTTTGTCTGAAAGAAGGCGCACACGCGCTCCCCTCGAACGTCCGCGTGCTCTCGCTCGGAAAAGAGAGGAGCGCATCGCGCGCCATGTATCTCCTCCGCCTTTTCTCATACGCGTGGAACGAACGAAAGGGCTACGACGCGGTATTTGTGCACCAAAACCAAGAATATGTCCTCCTCGTAGGGCTTCTCTGGAAGTCGCTCGGGAAACAGATATTCATGTGGCGTAATCACTATGCAGGCTCGATTCTCACGTCTATCGCGGGCATGTTTTGCGCGAAGGTCTTTTACACATCGAAGCACTCGTACACCGCGCGCCTCTCGAATGCGGTGCAAATGCCGGTCGGCGTAGACACCGATGTGTTTAAGCCGGGCGGGGATCGCGCTCCGCGCTCGATTCTTTTCCTCGGGCGCATAGCTCCCTCAAAGCACCCCGATGTGCTCGTCGAAGCTCTCGGGCTTTTGCATACTCGCGGCGTGGATTTTACCGCGTCGCTCTACGGTCCGACGCTCCCCAAAGACGAGTCGTATCGAGCGGCTCTCTCGCGAAGGATCCGGGAGCTCGGTCTCGCGTCCAAGGTGTCGCTTCATGAGGGCGTGCAGCATTCGGAGACATCGAGGCTCTACGCGTCGCACGAGGTATTCGTGAATCTCTCGGAATCCGGCATGTACGACAAGACGCTCTTCGAAGCTGCGGCGAGCGGCTGTATCGTCGTTTCCCGAAGCGACGATTTCGCGCATGCGTTCAGCGAATGCTTCACCTTCGACGGCTCCGCGGAATCTCTCGCAGATGCGCTTGAGGAAGGTATCCGTATGCCGGCAGCCGAAGGGGAGGAGGTGTTCCGCGCGCTCCGCGCGGTAGCGGAATCCAATAGTCTGCGCGCGCTCGGCGACCGGCTTGCGGAGGAAATCGTATGAGCGAGAAGATTCCATGCACAGTCGCGATTCTTACCAGAAATTCAGCCGGTACGCTGGCGCGCGCCCTCGAAGGGGTGAAAGATTTCTCAGACATCATCGTGTGTGATGGCGCTTCGACAGATGCGACACTCGATATCGCGCAAAGGTACGGTGCAAACGCCATCCTGCAGAGTCAGGCATTTCTTGACGAGACAGGTCGCATAAAGGATTTCGCCGGCATACGCAATCAGACGCTTGCGGCGGCGAAGGAGCAGTGGTTCTTTTTTCTTGACGCAGACGAGTACGTCCTTCCTCGGTTTGCAGATGCCCTTCGGGAGGTTATCCGAGACAGCGCATATGCGTACTGGGTGCCACGCAAATACGTCCTAGCGGGTGCGATTATTGATCGCTCGGTTGGTTATCCTAATCGTCAGATGCGCCTCTTTCACCGGACATGCGTTTCCGGATTCAGAAAACCAGTGCATGAAAAGGTCGTTTTGAAAGAATCGTCCTTGATGAAAGAGTTTCCGGAGCCGATCTTGGTGCCAATAGAAAGTTCTATCGAAGATCAGCGCACCAAGAACGCTCGGTATGTCGCGATCGAATTGAAGCGACTGGCTCCCCTTACGTTTGCTGTGCGCGCTCGTATCGTCATGCATGCCGCAAAAATCGTGATGCTCTATATGGCGCGCATTGTTCGCGACACGCTCCCGCCGTATCGAGGGGCGCGTATGCCACTTCGCCGAGATCTTGAGGCAATTCGGTATCAGTGTGTTCTCGCGTGGGGCGCTTGTACGGCATGAAAGTAGTCGTGATGCACCAGAATATGCGGATAGGCGGTATACAACGTCTGATTGCGGACGGTGTAAACGAAATGCACCGACGAGGCATTGAAGTGTGGGTGGTATTTTTTGAACCCGAGGAAGGGGGCTCTCTTGTGCCGACGCTCCATATCCCGCGAGACCATATCGTATATATCCCATACGGGCGCATGCGCGAAGCGCGACGCTTCTTCGTGCTTGTCCGTTTTCTGTACACGCTGAAGCCGGATGTACTCTTTACGCACCACTGGTTTGCTAATACGGTTGGGCGACTGGCAGGGTTGATTGCAGGAGTGCGAGTGATTCCCTTCGAACACAGCGATTATTCCTCACGCTATTCGCAGAAACAACTCTTGCTGGATCGAGCCTTGCAATCGATCTCTTCTCGTATAGTCGCGGTGTCGCAACCGGTACGAGATGCACTCATCTTGCGAGGTATACGGGGCAGTCGGATTGTTGTGATACCAAACGGGATCAGTCGGGAGCGTTTCGCGACGATACAAAAAAGGTCGCATCCCGTTTTCACGTTTTTGTTTATCGGAAGACTCATTCGCGATAAATGCGTTGCGGATATTCTGTATGCACTCGCGAGAGTGCCCCATGCCAGGCTTGTGGTCGTTGGTTCCGGGGAGGAGGAAGCTTCACTTCGCTCGCTTACGCAAACACTTCAGCTCACGGAGAGAGTTTCTTTTCTCGACGAGCGTCCCAATGTGGAAGATGAGCTGGCTGTCGTGGATTGCCTGGTGCTTCCATCGCGACGAGAAGGGTTCGGTCTCGTCGTGGTCGAGGCACTTGCCTCCGGCGTTCCCGCAATCGTGTCGGATACTGCGAATGCCTCCGGCGCAGTGAAAAATGGCGTGAATGGATTTGTGGTGCCTTCAGAGGATATCGATGCACTTTCCGCAGCGATGGCGCGTATCGCCTCTCACGCAGAAGAACATAAGCTGCTTGCGGCGAGCGCTCGCGACAGTGTCGATCAGTTCTCAATTGAAAGGCATGTCGACCGCCTTCTTCTTTTGGCAGGAAACCGCGCGTGTCGGTATTGACGGAGGTGATACTTGTGTTATAATGGAAATCGGCTAAACGGAGAAAGGGGAGTGTCGGTCATGACCGATACGGAGTACTATCACAATCTTGCGGTCGCTCAGACCATGCTGCTCTCGGATACGAAGCCTCCGGGCACGTTTGACGCCCTGTACATTCCCGGTCTCAGCGTGGGAATGATCGAGTCAGGTAAATTGTTGCAGCATCTGTCGGAGCAGTACAGACGCTGTGGAAAACCTCTGATCGTGTTTAACGGCTCCGATGGAGAGCGCTTCTCGCACAATGAAGGAGGCGATCAAGATCGACCTATGGGCAAGGAGCCAGGTGCCGGCTGGTCTGGTAAATGGTACTACTTTGAGCGACTGTGTGACCTTGGCGTGCCTCACTCTGCTCTGCAAATAACTGGACCTGGCTATCATACACGGCACGAAATGGCGCAGCTCGTCGCTGCCGCGAGGCAGTACGACTGGAAGTTGGTGGGCATTGTGACTGTCCCGTGGCATTACGCAAGCGTCTTTACAATGCTTGTGGATGCGATGAAGAAGAAAGACCATTTCTTTGCCGCATATGCCATGCCGCCCGCGCATACTAATTGGCTGCAGCAAGGTATGGCGGGTTCGCAAGGACTCGAGAAAACGACTCCTGGCGCAGAAACGTCGAAGTATCTGGAAAAACTTGCCGGCTACCAAAAAGGCGGACGGGCATGTTCTTTCGGGGAGTTGTTCGATTACCTGCATCATCGGGAGGATATCGCGCGACAGGATGCCGCGTGATAATCCGCTACCGATCACGCAAGTCTTAAAAAGAGCCCGGCAGATCGCTGGGCTCTTTTATTGCACCTTACTGCGCACAACGCTATGCTTGCGATACAGTATGGATTTCATACGCGACGCGCGGCTGGCACTCAAGGCAGAATTCGCGCCCCTTCTCGTCGGGGTTATTTTTGTCGTTTATGCGGGTACATACCAACTCACCGATAGTCCTGCAATCTGGTATGACGAAGGTTTCTATACGCAGCTCGCGATGAATCTTGCAGAGGGGAGAGGGCAGGTGCTCCAAATCGCGCCTGAGACGTTTGTCTCCGCTGCCGGGGTGACGGCAGGGTATCCCCTCGTCGGGCCAGTCGCCCTCTCGTACCGCGTATTTGGGACAGGCGTTCTTCAGGGTCGGATAGTGATGGTAATTTTTCTTGTGCTCTTCATAGGTGTCGTCTACGCGCTCGCTCGCGCGCTTTTTGGAATATGGGACGCACTTCTCGCGCTTGCGGTTATCGCAACATACCCTGTTTTATATGGCAATGGGAAGAGCGTGCTCGGAGAGGTCCCGGGTCTTTTTTTCTTGGTGCTTACGCTTCTAGCTCTCGTATGGCTTGAGCGTAGCGATTGGCGCGATTGGCGTGCGTACGCGCTGACCGGGTGTGCGGCAGGAATGTGCGTCGCCACAAAACCAATCTTTATCATGCTCGGTCCAGCGGGCATTATCCCCGTGCTTGTCGCGAGTCGTGTGCGTGCGCTTTCGCTGCGCGGCGTCCTGATCACTGTATCGACATTTGCGATGCCAATCATTGCGTGGTTCTTCATGCAGTTCGGACCAGGAGATTCTCTTGCCTCCGTACTTTCATTTTATGCGAATCCGTATGAGTACACGACGGTCGGCATCGCCCCCATGATGCTCTCAAATGCGTGGCGTTTCCTGACGGAGTTGAGTCCATTGTATACGCTGGCATTTATCGTGATGTGGGGCGCCGGTCTGTTCGCACGCGTGCACAAGAAAGAGAGAATCTCTGTAGCAGAGTGGGTCGCGCTTGCGTTCTCCCTTTTCGTTCTTTTCTTTTTCCTTCGTACTCCTGGATGGTATCGTTATTTTTTCCCCGCAACGATGATGGCACTTCTTTTTGCACCACGCGCGCTTCGCACGACGTTCGAGCTTGCTGCGAATCGTACTCGATTTTCAGGGTATGGCGCATGGGCAGCGGGGATGGTCGTTCTTGCACTCGCATCAATACAAATATACCAGCTTCGTTGGGATTCATGGGTCGCGAGCTATTATGGAAGCACCCGTACCGAAGACGTGCAGGCATACCTTTCGTCGATTTCGCACTCGGAAATCGTCTTCCTCTACAATGTACCCGAAGTGGCGATATTGCTGCCTTCGCGCAACTATCACCAATACCTTATCCCTCATCCGGGGCAAATAATTGGTGGGGAGGAGCTCTCGCTGATCGAGAAAGGGGGAGCCGATCTCGTGATTATCAATCGCGAGACCTATGAGAACAACACGGCGCCCTTTGCGAAGTACCGCGTTAGAGGTACAGTGAGCCGGTACGCAATCCTCGAATCCTTATGAAAAAGCGACTCTTTTCGGTCGTCGTGCCAGTTTGCAACGAAGCGGATTCGCTTGAGCGACTCTATCGAGAGCTCTGCACAGTGTTTGAGAGTGTGCCGTACGAGCCGGAGTTTATCTTTGTTGACGACGGTTCGACGGATGCGAGCCCGCACATTCTGCAGCAACTCTCCGTCGGTGATACGCGAGTGAAATATATCCAATTTTCACGAAATTTTGGGAAAGAGGCGGCGACATCTGCGGGTCTCAGCTATGCGCGGGGCGACGCGGCGCTCATGATCGATGCCGATCTTCAGCATCCGCCGCAGCTTATACCGGAATTTATAGAGAAATGGGAAGAGGGTGCCGAGATTGTGGTGGGAATACGTCGACCCCGCGCGGCAGAAAGTTTCCTGCGCCGGACAGGTTCCCGCATGTTCACAGCAATCATGAATATGATTGGCGATTCGTATGCGCCGCAAGGATCGACTGATTTTCGCCTACTCGATGCTGCGATAATAAAAGCATTTCGCGCTTTTACGGAACGGGGGCGAATGACCCGTGCGCTCATCGACTGGCTCGGTTTCAAGCGCGCTTACATACACTTTGATGCGGCGGAGCGCTCCGATGGTTCCGCGCGCTATCGCTATGGAGGGCTTGCTCGTCTTGCTCTCACCACGATCGTCGCGCATAGCAGGCTGCCACTTCGTCTGGCGGGATATCTTGGCGCTCTCATCATCTTTCTTGCGGGTTGCCTCGGACTTTTCGTGATTATCGAGCAATTCATGCTCGGTGATCCGCTTCATATCGAGGTTTCCGGCACGGCGATGCTCGCTATCATGATACTTTTTCTCAACGGCATCGTACTCGTCTCGCTCGGGCTGATGTCGCTCTATATAGGCACAATCCACGAAGAGACCATGCATCGCCCGCTGTTCGTCGTCAGGAGGATATTAAACATCGAGGAGTAGTATGAGGCGTGTCGCAGTGACGGCAGACGACTACGGACTCACTCGCGCAGTTACTGATACGGTCTTGGAGGCGGTCGATTGTGGTGCGCTCACGCGCGTAAGTATTCTTGCGAATGGCTTTGTATTCGACTATGCAGTCGCGGAGTATATGAAACGTCAGGATAGGCTTGAGATTGGAGTGCACGTAAACCTTACTGAGGGGCGTCCGCTGACTCGCGCTCCATTACTCACGGACGCGAATGGCTTCTTTCGTTATACGCCGCAAGGTTTGCTTGCCGTCTACTTCTTTTCTTTTCCCGCCGCAAGAGCGGCAATCTATGCAGCGATACAGGCAGAGGTCGAGGCTCAGGTAGAGAAGGTGCAGACTGCGCTCGGCGGTCATGCGATTGCTGTCGATGGTCATCAGCATATCCACGTGATTCCCTTCGTCCTTGACGTTCTCCTAGACATGCATGCGCGCTCGCGCTTCGCGCACATCAGAATCCCTTATGAGCATTTTGCTCTTGTGTTTGGGAGGATCGGCGCGTATTTCGGTAAGGGAATGTTTCGTTTTCTCGCACTCAACGCATTGTCGCACCGTGCGAAAGAGCGCGTGCGTGCGGTAGGTATTCCTCATAACGATTCTTTCATCGGCACGCTTTTCAGTGGGAGGCTCTCGGTCGACGTTGTCGCTGAAGCGCTCGCGCTCTCGAGAGGGGTCGTCGAGATCGGGACGCATCCCGGCTCAGCAGACCGGCAAGAGCTCTCCGGCTGGAGCGGAGACGTCGCGTGGCACTATTCGCCGTGGCGGCAGTACGAACGCAACATGTTGGCATCCGCCGATTTCCGAGAAACGCTCGCCGCGTACGTGGCAGGTGGTCTCAGTCCGCGTACTGACGTACGACGTGTCGTTAAATTCGTTCTCTCAGGCACCGGCGCTGCTCTTGTGCATATCTCTATTCTATACATGCTGACCGAATACTTCGGACTCTGGTATATCGCCTCGGCGACCGTGGGGTGGATCATCGCGTTTTTTGTGAGTTTCGCGTTGCAGCGTTTCTGGACGTTTGGGGACCGCCCTTCGAGAGCTGGACACGTGTTGCAATACGGGCTACTTCAGGCGGGAAATATCGTTCTCAATGCTCTTGGTGTCGCAATTCTCACAGAGTACCTGAGTCTTTGGTATATTGCGTCTCAGGTCGTAGTGATTGGACTTGTCGCCGCATGGACGTACGCGGCATCATCACGCATTATTTTTGCACATGCCGCTGCGCGATAGTGTACTCGCGGCACGTTCGCCCACCTCATCGTATCGTACGAAAACCATGAATATCCTTTATCTCGCAAATATCCGTTTCCCGACCGAGATGGCACACGGAGCGCAGATCGCAAAAGCATGCGAGGCGTTCGTGAAGAGCGGTCATACGGTCGAACTGGTCGTGCCAGAGCGTTTTACACCGATTATCGATGAGCCGCTTGCGTACTACGGCGTCCGTACGCCATTTCGCGTCACGAGGCTAAAAGTGCCCGATGTGGTACGGAAGTGGGGCCGTTTCGGCTTTGTTGCACAAATACTACTCTTTGGCATCGCCGCCGCGCGTTATGCGAGGCATTTCAGGGCGGATATTGTATACGGTCGCGATGAGCATGTGCTTTGCATCTCACTTCTACTTGGAGTACGGAACGTCGTATGGGAATCTCATGATGGAGCATGGAACGCCTCGGCACGCTTCGTCGCGCGGCATGCTCGTAAGATGATAGTTGTTTCAGAAGGACAAAGGAGTGTGTACCTTGAACGTGGTATACCGGCGGAACGTATCATCGCCGTTCCGAATGGGGTGGATACGGAAGATTTCTCGCACGCTGAGTCGAAGAGTGAGGCACGAAATCGTCTCGGTCTCCCGCAGGATGTGTTTGTCGCGCTGTACGTCGGTGCGTTCCAAGGGTGGAAAGGTACGGACACCTTGTTTGAAGCGGCAGGACTTTTGCCGCAGGGAGCGAAAGTGGCCGCGATCGGCGGGCGTCCCAAGCAAATTCAGGAGATGAGAGGCAGGTATCCAAGCGTCCTTTTTCTGGGCGAGCGACCATATCGAGAACTGGCTGACAACCTTTCTGCGGCCGACATTTGCATTCTTCCCAACACGGGAAGAGATCCGGTCTCGGTGCGCTTCACTTCGCCGCTCAAACTTCTTGCATATATGGCTGCAGGCAAGCCAGTCGTCGCATCCGATTTGCCGAGCGTCCGGGAGCTTACGGGGGACGATGCGGCGCTTCTCGTCGCGCCGGACGATCCGAGTGCGCTTGCGGAAGGTATACAGCAGCTTGCTTCCGATGCGCCGCGCGCTGCGCGTTTGGCTACGCGTGCGCACGAGCGGGCACTGTCGTTCGATTGGTCCATGCGAGCACGCCGTATCCTTACCCATATCGGGACATCTCAGGTCGTGCCGGTGCTTGCCATCTATCGGGGCAACATATCTGAAAATAGGGGAACCCCCATACGGGTACGAAGCATTCTTGAACGTCTCGCACGGGATCCCCGGTTCTCGCTCGTCGTTGCGTCGTGGGATGAGGCGCTGCCTTTTGCCAGCGAACATATAAAACTCTCGAATCACAAATTCTCGGATATGCGCGCACTTCTTAAGATAGTGCGAGAAAAGGACATATCCGTTGTCATGGGGCACACGATGGCGACGTGGTACTATCTGACGTTTCTCAAAATCTTCACGCGTGCGAAGATCGCGCTTGAAATGCATGGCTTTATTGAGGTCGAAGCGCGTTTCTATGGTTCTATAGGACCGATACGGTACTGGATAGAGAGGATCGTGTACAGGTGTTTTTATCCTCTGTGCGCTCTTATCACCACATGTAGTGAGAATGCGGCAGAAATCCTGAGCAGATGTAATGCACGCGTCGTACCAGTATACGGCGGAGTCGACACGGATCTTTTTAGTCCCGATGTCGCACCGGGAGACTTCTTCGCGCGTAGCTCCGAGGACGTAATTATCGGATATGCGGGGAATATGCGCAGATGGCAAGGAGTGCCGTTCCTTGTAGAGGCATTCGCACAGTTACGCACGAGCGATGCTTCCTTCAGACTCGTCATGCTCTCGAGCGAGGAGAAAGGATTGCCGACAGGAGATGGTATTGAAGTAGTCGGCGGAGTTTCGCACGAGAAAGTTCCGTCGTTTCTTTCGGCATGCGACATCCTTGTCGTGCCGCGAATGGTCGATGCGGTGAGTAGTATTTCTTTTCCCTCGAAGCTGCCGGAGTATATGGCGATGGGAAAGCCAGTCGTCGCGAGTGCGACCTCAGATGCCCATCGCGTCATCACGAGCGGAGTCGACGGATTCACGTTTCCTCCAAGCGATGCGTCGACGTTCATCTCTATCCTCAGGAGTCTCAAAGATCCTGCACTCCGTGAGCGTATCGGAGAAGCCGCTCGTGAGACAGCTGTGTCCCGCTTTTCATGGGACCGACAGGCTGGTATAGTTGCGGAACGATTATTGCTAATTACATAGTCTCATGTCGAAAGAGGATTGGGCGGAAAATACTGTACAAAAGATATTCCAACGAGCCAACCTGTGGCCATGGAAGGACGATGAGATAGAGACGATCCTCGACGCGGCGTGCGGGCTTTCGCTCAAATCGAAGTTCATTCCTGCCAAGATCCGCGTTGGCATCGACATCTATCCCGAATATTTCAAGCATATTGAAGCTACTGTGCCGTACGTGGTGATGAAGGGGGATATTCGCAAGCTTCGCGAATACTTTGAACCGAAGTCGTTTGACCTCGTCTTGGTGCTCGATGTCGTGGAGCATTTGGTAAAGGAAGAATCTCTCGACATGCTAAGACAGGCGGAGGAGATCGCAAAGAAAGCAGTGATCATAGAGACGCCGCGCGGGTTTCTACCGACCAATATGGATATTCTCGGTCACGGCGGTCATGACGTGCAAACCCATCGATCTGGCTGGGAACCTGAGGAATTCGAGGAGCTCGGCTACAAGACGGTCGTCCGCGATTACACGCTCACGAATGTGCAGCGCCACACAGAGATCACCGATATCGATCCTCACATTCAGATGATAGATGCCATTAAGATCCTCGACCGGTAGCGTATACGCGTCTTGGTAACAGGTGGCACAGGATCATTCGGATATACCGCCGTAAGTCGTTTCCTTGCCCGCGATGACGTGAGCGAGATTCTCGTGTTCAGTAGAGATGAGAAGAAGCAACACGACATGCGTCATGAATTCCGCGACCACAAGAAGATCACTTTCGTAGTAGGAGATGTGCGTGATCGGGATGCTTTGTGGCACGTGATGCGTGGCACCGACGTGGTTTTTCACGCAGCCGCACTCAAGCAAGTACCTACGGGAGAGTTCTTCCCCTGGGAAATGGTGAAAACAAACGTTCTCGGTTCGCATAACGTCGCTGACGTCGCCGAGCAGTCTGGAGTAAAAAAAGTCGTCTTCCTCTCAACCGACAAGGCGGTGCATCCGGTGAACGCCATGGGGATGTCGAAAGCACTCGCAGAGAAGACAATGACCGCGTTTTCCCGTATTGCACGCTCGACGACTTTCTGTGCCGTTCGGTACGGCAACGTGGCGGCCTCCCGCGGATCTGTTATACCGCTTTTTGTTGAACGGATAAAAGCGGGTGCATCACTCCCAATCACCGTGCCGTCCATGACCCGTTTTTTGCTCTCGCTTGATGACGCAGTGAATCTTGTCGAACTTGCAGTGGACAAGGGGGAGCAAGGCAACATTTTTATCAAGAAATCACCCGCTGCGACTATCCAGGATCTCGTTGCGGCACTCCAGGAAGTGTTTGGCACTTCGCTCCCGACGGAGATCATTGGCATACGGGAGGGTGAAAAAATACATGAGATACTGGCGCACGATCTCGAATTGATGAGTGCAGAAGATCTCGGCGATTTCTTCCGCATCAAGACACACAAAGATTTCGACTATCGTAGCTACTATGAGGAAGGTGAAGATAAAAGACCGCTGACACAGCACTATTCCTCAAATACAACGAAGCGCCTCACGGTCGCGGAGACGAAAGATTTCCTTCTCTCCTTGCCGTATGTCCAGCAAGAGCTCGCGGCATTCAAACGCTCATGATGAAGGTCGGTATCACCGGCTTGACTGGTTTCTTTGGTCAGCATCTGCGCTGGTGTTTGCACTCGATGAGAGAAGATTTTGAGATAATCGAGATCACGCGACCATTTTTCAACGAACGCGTCTCGGAATTGCCGGGCATTATGCGTAGATGCGATGCTTTGATACATTGTGCGGGCGCGCATCCTGGGAACACAAAAGATATCGAGACCATCTATCCGACCAATATGGCGCTTGCCACGACCCTGACGCGCGCGTGCGAAGAAGCGGGAGTCGCACCTTATATACTGTTTGCTTCTTCTACGCAGCGAACACGTGCCAATCCATATGGCGCATCAAAGCGTGACGCCGGTGCGCACTTTTTGTCGTGGGCAGCGTCTCATCACGGTGCAGCGGCGAATTTGGTCATCCCAAATGAGTTTGGAGAGGGAGGGAAGCCTTTCCGCTCATCCGTTGTGTCGACCTTCGCGCACCAGATTGTCCGCGGAGACACCTCGGAAGTGAATGAAAATGGCGTCCTGACACTTGTGTACGCGCAGGATGTTGCGCATATGATGACAGGACTCTTGCGGTCCCGTGAGACTGGGGACATCATCGTCCCGGGATCCGACATGCGAGTTGGTGATGTATATGCACTCTTGCGCAGTATGCATGAGTCGTATGTGGGCAACGTGATTCCTTCGCTGCCGAGCGTTCTCGATGTGCGTCTTTTCAATACACTTCGGTTCCACTTATACGAAGCAGGCTTCTACCCGCGTACTCTCGATGTCCGCTCTGACGAGCGAGGCTCCCTCTTTGAAGTCGTCAGGGAAAAGACGGGTGGGCAGACATTCGTCTCGACAACAAAACCAGGCACAGTTCGAGGAAATCATTACCACGCCCGCAAGATTGAGCGCTTTTGTGTGGTAGAAGGCGAGGCAACCATCCGACTACGGAAACTACTCTCGGAGGAGATCCAGGAATATCGCGTTTCAGGCTCAGCGCCCGCCGTCATTGATATGCCGACCTTTGTCGTGCACAATATAACGAATACCGGGACAACTGATCTTATAACCCTTTTTTGGACACATGAGATCTTCGACCCGCAGGATCCGGATACATTCCAAGAAAACGTATGAATAAACAGCATGTGCAAAGACCAAGGGTTATGACAGTGATCGGCACGCGCCCCGAAATCATTAAGCTCTCAGTAGTGATAAAAGAGCTGGACCGAAGTACTGACCATATACTTGTACATACCGGTCAAAATTACGATTATGAGCTAAACGAGATCTTTTTCAGAGACCTAAAGCTCAGGAAGCCGGATCATTTTCTAGAAGCTGCCGGAAGCAATGCCGCGGAGACGGTCGGCAATGTCATCACAAAGATCGACGCACTGCTCGAAAAAGAACGACCCGATGCATTCCTGATTCTCGGAGACACCAACAGCTGTATGGGAGCATACGCCGCAAAACGAAGGAAAATCCCCATTTTCCACATGGAAGCGGGGAATCGATGCTTCGATTTCCGTGTCCCTGAAGAGGTGAATCGTCGTCTGATTGACCACATGAGTGACGTCAATCTGGTCTACAGCGAGGCAGCAAGACATAATCTGCTGCGCGAGGGGCTACCGATGGATAGAGTCATTAAAACTGGTTCACCGACATACGAGGTACTCATGTCTCATCAGAAGGATATCGACGCTTCGCCGGTGCTTCGAGATCTCGGACTCGATCGAGAAGGATATTTTGTATTATCAGCGCACCGAGAGGAGAATATCGGTATTGGAAAGAATCTTGAGAGACTCATTTCGATCATACGATCGCTCGCGGAGACATACAAGAAACCGATTATTTTTTCGGTTCATCCGCGTACAAAGAAGCGTATCGAAGAAGACGGAGTCCTCCTTCCTGAGGAAGTGCGCGCGATGAAGCCATTGGGGTTTTTCGATTACGTGCAGCTACAGATGCACGCGATTTGTACTCTCTCCGATAGTGGGACGATCAGCGAGGAATCTTCCATGTTGAATTTCCCCGCAGTGAATTTGCGCGAGACCCATGAACGCCATGAAGCAATGGATGAAGCTTCTGTCGTGATGACAGGACTGCATCCTGAGCGGGTTATGCAAGCGATTGATGTCGTGCGGCACCAGAAGCGAGGTGCTGATCGCGAGTTCTCTGTGCCGGTCGACTATCACGTGCCCAACGTCTCTAAAAAGATTGTTCGTATCATCGTGAGTTATATTGACTACGTCCAGCGTGTCGTTTGGTCGGAAGTGCGGTAAGGAGTTGCGCTATGCGCAGCGCGTTTTTCGAGGCGTCATGGAAGCGGCTGAACGTTGCAAGAGAATTTCTCACGAGCTTTTCACTATACGCAGAGTCGGCAATGACGCGTCGTATTTCGTCGCGGAGCTTCGCCGGGTCATAGCTTGTGACGACATGTGCGAATCCTTCGCGTTTTGCATACTGAGCCATGAACGATTGTTCGGGTGCCTGTAGGACTATCGGTCGCCCTGCGAGGAGATATTCAGGCAATTTGCCGGGTACGGCAGTCAGTGTCACCACGGGACTTTCCCCAGGTCGCGCGAGTGGAATGAAAAGGATGTCGGCTTTTGTCTGAATGCGCGCCATCTCTTGAGGGGGGGCGCTTGCTAGCCGCACACTCTTGTTTGCGGCGAGCTTCTTCGCAAGTATCTCCGGTACGTGCCGCGGTACGTAGAGATCAGCCACGAGATCCGAAGTGTTGTGCACCGCTTGCGCTAGGCACAGCATGCTCTCTTCCTGAGCCCAATACACACTTCCGGTCGCAACGATGTGGTGGGGAGGGGCGTGCGGGGTTCTTCGTGTGCGCAGAGACTCGTATGGTTCTTGGAAGGAGCCGTTGTTTATGCAAAAGAATTTTTCTTTCATCCACGGGTATCGTCGGCAGTATTCTGTGTGGATTGCTTCGTTCGGGAAGATTGCAATGCTCGCATGTATGAGGACTGCAGGTTCGATCAGCCATGAAAGAAGGTTCCACGCTGAGGGTAAGTGATTGCCCCGGTACATATCGAAGAAATGGAGCACAAGCGGTGTACGGGACATAATCGACAGGAGGCATCCGAGTGTGAGTCCTCCGCCAGTATCGCTGGTCGTGTATATAATCTCGGATTGCTCGTCTTGTACGAGGCGAAGACCGTATGCAACCGTGCGGACGCTGCTGACTGCTGCCGAAAGGACGCGCATCGAAGCGCTACTTCTTGGAAAGAAGCGATACGCGCAGGGAAGGACCGGTCCAGGCTCTGAGACTCTCATGACGCCCTCTCTGGTGTAGATTGCGTACATCCGCGCGTCAAACTGAGAGAAGAAATTGTAGAGGTGCTGTGCACTCCCGCCAGGGCGTGGCGGTGCCCAGGAAGAAACAATCAGGACTTTCTTACCGAGTGTCAGATGCGGCATGTTCGAGAGAAGTATTTTTCCGGTGCAAGAGGTACCATTGGATAAGGCTGATGACAAAAGCTGAGAGATTCTCGATCGCTTTGCTCACGATGACCCCCCAGATTCCGATTACGGGAAGCAGTGCGATGAGCGCTCCGATATGCAGCGCGTCAGGTACGACCGCCCAATACAACCACCCGGGTGGAATAGCGTGGAGTTTTGCTTGCAATGCGGTCGCCAGAAGCGAGGAGGGGAGGGTTATGACAATAAGTGCGGCGAGCATTTGAGAGTAGTGTACCGAAGCGAGGTACTGTGGGAAGATGAAAGCATACAAAGCGGGGGATGCGACTGCGTAAACCAGTGTTATTGCGATGCCTAGAGCGGCAAGGAATGCCATGCGCCTGATAAGCATTCGATCAATCTCAATAAAGGATCGTTGTGCCATCTTCGGAAGTGCGAGCGTGGGAAGATTCTTTGAGAACAACGCGCGCATTTGTTCTGTCGGTGCGAGCGCAAAAGAGTAGATTGCGACCTGGATCGGACCAAGAAAATGAAATAGCAGAACGGTGTCTATGTAAGAGACTATTTGTCCAACGACTCCTATTACACTGAGATGCGCGCCGTATCCGATTGCGCTCGTGTCAAGCTCCGCATTAGGGGGGAATGTGCGCAAGGTCTTGCGCAAGAAATACAGGCGCAGGAGAGTTGGCGGGACAAAATACGCTAGCAGCAGAATCACCACATTAGTTGTGAGGAACATTGTCGCGATCAGGGAAAGTGCCGACCCGAGCTGTACGGCAACGAAGAAACGAATGGCCTGTCCAAATCGCCGCGTACTCTGCAGGTATGTGTTGTAGAGCCCGAGTGTCTCAACGAATGGGATGAACACTGCCGCGATTGCAAGCGCGGAAGCGAGTTGCATGTTGTCATTCCACGCGTAGTACGATGCGCCGGCAAGAGCACCGACACTGCCGAGGATGCCCCAGAGGAGCCGTGCTCGAATTGCTGCGACGAATGTGCCTTCTGCGCCGCGGGCGATTGCCTGCGCCACATAGGTATTTACCCCCGGGAGCGTTGTAATGCTGAGAATACCAACAATCGCGAGTGCAAATTTGTATGTGCCATAAACGTCTTTTGGCACCAGGTGTGAGAAAGCGACAGCGACCGCGAACACAGCAATTGTCGAGATTAACTGACCAAACGTGAGCCATGATCCTCCTTGCGCGAGGTACACCATGTCCGTTTTTGTATACTTCTCGCTCCGTCGCAGAGCCGAGACAGCGCGTTCCTTCAGTGACCTGAGCATTGGATACATAGTAGCCGCTCGATCTTTTAAGCGCTAGCACACCGATCTCGGTGTGGTAGCATACGCCCCATGGCGACGCTCGAGAACATGCTGCGGTGGGTGGTGATTGCGTGCGCTTTCGCGCTTCCGTTTGTCGTGTTCATCATCTCCAACTCGCTCTTCTTCCCGTTCATCACGGGCAAGAATTTCACGTTTCGCATCGTCGTCGAGATCATGGCGGGCGCGTGGCTTTCGCTCGCGCTCGTCTATCCGAAGTACCGACCGACACGCTCGCTCATACTCGGCGTATTCACAGCGTTCGTCGCTCTCATCGCGCTTTCTGATGTGCTCGGCGTGCATCCGTTCAAGAGCTTCTGGAGCAATTATGAGCGCATGGATGGCTGGATCACGCTCGCGCATCTCGCGCTCTACCTTTTTGCCGCCGTATCCGTCCTCAATACGGAGAATCTATGGCGGCGACTCTGGCAGACGAGCATCGGCATATCCGCTACCCTTTCCGTCTACGGGCTTTTGCAGCTTGCCGGGATTCTCGCGTTCGGACAGAAGACCGGCACTGGTCTTGCTGCTCGCGTCGACGCGACCTTCGGCAACCCGATCTATCTCGCGGTCTACATGCTTTTCCATATCTTTATGGCATCGCTCCTCTGGGCGCAGGCGTGGCGCGAACGCGCACCGGGGAAACGAGCCATGATTTCATGGTGGTATGGCTCCGTCATCGTGCTCGATACCATCGTACTTTTTTTCACCGGGACGCGCGGCGCTATGCTCGGCTTGATCGGCGGCGCACTCTCTGCGATCGTGCTCTATGCCTTCGTCGCTGGTGGCGCCCGTATCCGCGGACTCGCGGTCGGGAGTCTCGTCGGCGTGGCGCTTCTCGGGGGAGCTCTGTGGTCCGCGCGCGATACGTCGCTCGTGAAGAGTGTCGGATTCCTCGATCGCCTGGCGTCGATATCGCTCTCGGACGCGACGGTGAAAGCGCGCTTCATCAACTGGTCGATCGCATGGCAAGGGGTGAAAGAGCGCCCGGTGTTCGGATGGGGGCAGGAAAATTACGCTATCGTCTTCGACAAGTACTACGATCCGCGCATGTACGAGCAGGAACCGTGGTTTGATCGCGTCCACAATATCGTTTTCGATTGGTGGATCGCCGGCGGTACGCTCGGTCTCTTTGCGTATCTATCGATATTCGCGGCAGCGTTGTGGACGCTCTGGAGGAGTCAGGCGTTTTCGGTCGGAGAGAAAAGCATTCTCACCGGTCTGCTCGCGGGATACTTCACGCACAACTTCTTCGTATTCGACAACGTCACAAGCTATATCGCGTTTGGCATGCTTGTGGGGTACATCGTGTGGCACACTCGCGGCTCGGGCGGTACATTCCTCGAGGATGTGCGCATACCCGAGGGAGCGCTGCCAGTCGTCGCCGCGTGTATCGTCGTCCTTACCTGGGGAGGCGCATGGTATGCGAATGCGGGCGCGCTCGCGCAGAATCGCGCGCTCCTCTCATCGCTCGAGCCGCAAGAAGGAGGGTTGAAGAAGAATCTCGAGCTTCTGCAGAAATCGATTGCGTACGGGAGTTTCGGCACCCAGGAGGCGCGAGAGCAGCTCGCGCAGATCGCTTCTCGTGTCGCGACGATCGACGCGGATCTCCCGACCAAACAGGCGTTTTTCGAGGCGGGTACGCGCGAGATGGCACTGCAAGCCGATGCGTCGCCGCTCGATGCGCGATTCCCGCTTTTCCTCGGACTCCTCTTCAATTCATACGGCGACTACGCGGATGCGATGCCAGCGCTTGAGCGTGCCCGTGCTCTCTCACCGAAAAAGCAGTCGATCATCCTCCAGATGGCAGCGACCGCGGAAGCGCTCGGCGATACGGGTCGCAGCATCGCGCTTTTCAAGGAAGCGTACGAGCTCGACACCTCTTTTGCGGGCGTGCGGGTACTCTACGCGGCGGCGCTCGTGCGGGCGGCGCGCGACGCGGAAGCGGACATGATCCTTGCGCCGATCATCTCCTCCGGGGAAGCGGCGAATCAGCAGCTTCTCGCAGCGTATATGGCGCGAACGCAGTATGGGAAGATTAGTACGATCTGGGAGGCGTATGTGAAGACTCATCCGGCAGATGCTCAGGGGTTCCTCACGCTCGCGTCCGCCTACTACGCTTCCGGCGATTCAGAGAAAGCTGTGGCGACGCTCCGGCGCATAGACGCGCGCGATGCGGCGACGAAAGCGCAGGTCGAACAATTGATACAAGAAGTGCGCAGCGGGACCGCGCAGCTGCTATAAGTGTTGCGCGCGTCTGATTTCGGGCTATACTGCGCTTGTGAGTGCCACACAGTTCTGTGGACTGTGCGACACGATTGAAAGTCCGTAGTACCCGCCGCAAGGCGGGTTTCTGCGCCCTCGGTCTCCTTGTTTGTTTGCGAGCGAGACACATGGTGCTAGGATTGTGCATAGGTACGGCGCAGCGTGGAGGGCGGCGGCACTCACATAAGACTTTCACTTTGGAGCTCGCACCCGCCTTCCACGCTGCGCCGTATTTTTTTGAACACGCGATCGCGCGACCTGGAAATATTTTTTGAAATAAAAACGCGATCGTCAGATGAGTTTTTATTTTCTAAAAAGTTATCCACATTCGCACACGTATGATGCATTGCGCAGGTACATCGGTGCAATAATGAAAGAGAAAACGCGTTGTGCTGCACATCGGTGCGCAGGCGTGGGTCGAACTTAGTACTCAAAACGAAATTTATATGGCAAAGAAAAAGAAGGCAAAGAAAGCAAAGGCAAAGAAGCGCCGCTAAGCTCGCGTTTCTCTGGCTAGAGAACCAACGATCCCTCCACCCGGAGGGATCGTTGTTCGTTGGGAGGAGACCGTATCACCAAGAACCCACCTAGGACACGCCGTGTCCTAGGTGGGTTCGTGTGCGGCGCGTGTCGCGCGAGATATTCATTTGCGGTAGGATGCTCCAATGGCGTTCTGGAAACGACTCTTGGGAGATGAAAATGCGGCAGCGCTCAAGCGCGCGCAATTCATCGTCGAGCGGACGAACGCGCTCGAGGAGGGGGTGCGCGCCCTTTCGGATGACGCGCTCAAAGCGAAGACGACTGCTTTCAGGGATCGCATTCAAAAAGGAGAGGCGTTGGACGATCTCGCTCCTGAAGCATTTGCGGTGGTCCGTGAGGCTTCGCGCAGGACGCTCGGTCAGCGGCATTTCGATGTGCAGCTCATCGGTGGGATGATACTGCACCAAGGGGGGATCGCCGAGATGCGGACCGGCGAGGGGAAGACACTTGTCGCGACCTTGCCCGCATACCTCAATGCTCTGTCGGGCAAAGGCGTGCACGTCGTCACCGTCAACGACTATCTCTCCAGGCGCGATGCGGTATGGATGGGGCAGATTTACCACGCGCTTGGGATTTCGGTCGGAGTCATCAATCACGAATCTTCCTATCTCTACGATCCATCGCACGCGATCGACGATGCCGAGCGAGACGAACTCGGCGCTTTCAAGGTGATGCACGATTTCCTGCGACCGTGCACGCGGCATGAAGCATACGCCGCGGATATCACGTACGGCACCAACAACGAGTACGGCTTCGACTACTTGCGGGACAATCTGGAATACGAGAGCTCCAAGCTTCGTCAGCGCTTGCCGCAGACGGGAGGATACCACTTTGCGATCGTCGACGAGATAGATTCGATCCTCATCGACGAAGCGCGAACGCCGCTCATCATCTCTGCGCCCGTCTCCGACGCGGAGTCGCTCTACGGGCGCTTCGCGAATATCGCCCGCACGCTCGCGCTCGGGGAGGATTACGCGGTCGACGAGAAGCACAAGCAGATATCGCTTACGGATGCGGGTATTGAGAAGGCGCAGAAAGCGCTCGGGATCGAGAACATCTATACGGACGCGGGCATCAAATACGTGCATCATCTCGAGACCG
Source organism: uncultured bacterium (assembly GCA_903858755.1). Classification (GTDB taxonomy): domain Bacteria; phylum Patescibacteriota; class Minisyncoccia; order Phycocordibacterales; family UBA2100; genus UBA10103. Next base: position 43,346 of record CAIOKC010000029.1, read on the forward strand.
CGACGCGCGCCGCCGCTCTTTTCAGGCGGGACAAGGATTATGTCGTACGCGACGGCGCCATCGTGATCGTCGACGAATTCACCGGAAGACTCCAGCCGGGGCGGCGATGGTCTGAGGGTCTGCATCAGGCGATCGAAGCGAAGGAGGGAGTGCTTGTCCAGCAGGAATCTCGCACGTTCGCGTCGATCACGTTCCAGAATTATTTCCGCCTGTATGGCAAGCTCGCCGGTATGACGGGCACGGCGACGACCTCGTCGGAAGAATTCTACAAAGTGTATGGTCTCAATACCGTAGTCGTCCCCACGAACAAGCAAGCCAAGCGCAAAGACAGCGACGATCTTATATTCCAGACCGAGAACGGGAAGATGAGGGCGATTGCGCGCAGGGTGAAAGAGCTGCATGAGAAAGGGCAGCCAGTCCTTGTGGGGACCGCTTCCGTCGAGAAGAACGAGCTCCTCTCGGCGCATTTCAAGCAGGAAGGAATCCCGCACGAGGTACTGAACGCGAAGAATCATGAGCGGGAGGGCGAGATCATCGCGCAAGCAGGGAAGAGAGGCGCGGTCACGATCGCGACCAACATGGCGGGTCGCGGTGTGGACATCAAACTCGGCGGGAATCCTTCGATCGATGCAGAGTATGAGGCAGTAAAAGACCTGGGAGGACTCTTTGTCCTCGGTACCGAACGGCACGAGGCGCGCCGTATCGACAATCAGCTTCGCGGTCGCTCCGGTCGCCAAGGAGATCCCGGCGAAACGCAGTTTTTCGTATCGCTCGAAGATCCGCTCATGCGCATTTTCGCGAACGAGACAATCAAGCGCGTGATGGGTTCGTTCAACATACCGGAAGACGAGCCGATCCATAACCCGATGATCACGAGAGCGCTCGAGAAAGCACAGACGCGCATCGAAGAATTGCATTTCGATTCGCGGAAACACGTCCTCGCCTACGACGACGTCCTCAATATCCAGCGGCAATCCGTATACGCGCGCCGCCGCATGCTCCTGACGGGAGAGCACGCTGCGCTCGACGAGGAGCTTGCGCGCATTGGTCTCGGAGATGGGGCATTCGCAGCCACAGCGGAAAAGAAAAAGAGCGAGCTCGGAGACGCGTTCTACCCGAGCGTCCGGCGTTTCCTTCTGCAGACGGTAGATTTCCTCTGGGTGGAACATCTGGAAGCGATGGAGTATTTGAGGAGTTCGGTCAATCTTCGCGCTTACGGTCAGCGGGATCCTCTTGTGGAATACAAGAAAGAAGGGCTCCGTCTCTTCCAGACCATGGAAGAAACGTATCAGATGCAAGCCGCGCACTCCCTGGCGAGCCTCGGAGCAGCGCCACCGAGCGCTCCTGCAAGCGCTGTCAGGAAAGCAGCGCTTGCCCTCACTGCGCAACACCCAGGGGGAGGGAGGGAAGAATACGGTCGCAACGACAGGATCACGATCACAAACGGGACGGAGACGCGAGAGATGAAGTACAAGAAAGCGGAAGGCTTGCTTTCGCAAGGCTGGCGCATCATCGAAAACTAGGACACGCCGTGTCCTAGTTTTCGATGTCGAGGCTACGCTCTGCTTTCGCGCGATCAGAAATAATCGAGCGTATTTCGTTCTCGTACCTTCTTCTCGATCCCACCATATCTGTAAGCAGAGCGGTGTCGATTATGGAAGGGAAGTTTCGCACCCCGCAGTAGTCGAGGTGGCTGCTCCACCGATATTCCAGCAGATACTTCAGCGCTCTGTCTGGGTCGCGCACTCCGCCTGAGCGCCACGCGGGGAACTTGTGATCAAGTGGATTCAGATGCACATAATAGGGGATGTACATAAAGTGCGCGTCGCGTTGCAGCGGTATCTTTTTTGAGGGTCCTTGCCATAGCACGCCTGAGCGATCGTATTTTTCGTTGAAGTATTTCGCGTATCCCATGTTGAATTTTTGCAGAAAACGAGAGATACCATGTTCCGTGCGCTCTGAAAGAATAAGGTGGTAATGGTTTTCCATGAGGCAGAATGCATGGATGCTGACGAGCCGTTCCCGACTCTTCTCCGCATGTCGTCCGGGAAGGATGTAATTTTGCGCCAGCTTTTCGTCGTTGAAGGCATATAAATCATGCAGGAACCGCAAACGGTCTTTGTCGTCGAGCACGACGGCGCGTTTCTCCACTCCGCGGTTTAGCACGTGGAACAACTCTTCTGCCATACCCCCATTGTACCAAACTAGGACACGGCGTGTCCTAGTTTGGTGGGGGTAGATGCATAAGGATGATCTCAAGGATGATCACACGGAGGGTCTATAGAATGCGGCGCGGAGATTTGGTACAGTACGATGATGTCAGAGTACGTCCCGACAATAGGTCTTGAGATTCACGCGGAATTGAAGACGCAGACAAAGATGTTCTGCGACTCAAAGAATGATCCAGACGAGAAACGACCGAATGTAAACGTGTGCCCAATCTGTCTCGCGCATCCTGGCACGCTTCCCGTGATCAACAGGGAAGCGGTACGGCACGTGCTTCGCGTCGGGGTCGCTCTCGGGAGCAAGCTCGCCGATTACACGGAATTCGACCGGAAGAATTATTTCTATCCTGATCTCCCAAAGGGGTATCAGATCTCCCAATTTGAATATCCGCTGGTGAGCGGGGGAGAGCTGCGGGGAGTCGCGATTACTCGCGTGCACCTTGAAGAGGATACCGCAAGCTCTATTCACGATGAGGCGACCAGCTCGACCACTATCGACTTCAACCGCTCTGGCGTCCCCTTGATGGAGCTTGTGACGGAGCCGGTCATGCAGAGCGCCCGAGAGGCAGGCGCGTTTGCCCGAGAATTGCAGCTGCTTCTCCGCACGCTCGGCGCGAGTGATGCAAACATGGAAAAGGGTGAGATGCGCGTGGAAGCGAATGTGTCCGTCGCGAAGAAGGGGGAGCGAAGCGCGGCGTATGTAGAAATAAAGAATCTTAATTCATTTCGCGCGATGGAGAAGGCGATACAGTATGAGATACAGCGTCAGACGAAGATGATTGAAGCGGGTGAAGTGCTCGTGAAGCAAACGCTTGGATGGGATGAAAATAAGCAAGCGACGTTTCCGCAGCGCACCAAAGAGGGAAGCGCAGACTACCGATACTTTCCTGATCCAGATTTGCCGTCGCTCAAGATCTCTGAGATCGAGGATCTTGACAGAGACAGACTTGTATCGTCCATCCCAGAATTGCCTCAAGTACGCCGAGAGCGGTATATCGCCCTCGGCGTGAGGGCGGAAGATGCCGATAGCTTCGCCAGCACGCCTCTCGGTGCATTCTTCGAGGAGGTACTAGCGGGAGAGAACGACGCCTCCAAGATTCTCCTTGCGGCAAACTACATCGCGAACGATCTGGTGAATAATATCCGAGATACCGATGCTCGAGATACGGAGGAAATAGCCGAGATTCCGATATCGGCACGTGATTTCAAGGATATAATCGATCTGATCGCATCAGAGCGTATATCTTCGCGCTCCGCAAAGGACATCCTTGCTGAGACCATACTCACGAAGAAAGCGCCACTCTCGATAGCCGAAGAAAGACAGCTCTTCCAGGTATCGGACAACTCTCTCATTGATGCAACGATAGAAACGGTATTCTCAGAGAATCCTGCTGCTCTTCAAGATCTTGTGTCCGGGAAAGGTGCTGCTCTCGAATATTTGGTCGGGCAGTGTATGAAGATTCTCCGGGGGGCAGGGAATCCGGCGATCATCCGAGAGCGTATCAAAGTGAAAGTTGTACAAAAGTAGGCAATCCACAGACTGCATATTCGCTCTGTTCTCGGGCGAGAATCGGCTTTATACTGTATCTATGTCTGACGAGATCTCTGTAGAAGGGAAGGAGTACGTTTCTTCCAAGAAGGCATCCCGCACGACTGGCTACTCCCAGGATTATATTGGTCAGCTTGCCCGCAAAGGGGTGATTGATGCGCGGCGGGTGGGCGGTCTTTGGTACATCTTGATGGATTCTCTCGAATTGCATAAAAAGAGGTCCGAGGAGTTCTCTCCCGAGCCACCGAAGCGAGATTCCGAGATTGCGCAGGACACGCTCCTTTCATTCGACGGGCGAGATTTTGTCTCGGCATCGCGCGCAGCTGAGATCACCGGCTACAATCAGGATTACGTTGGTCAGCTCGCTCGCTCCGGTGCAGTGCTTTCAAAGCAGGTAGGCAACCGCTGGTTTGTCGATCGAGAAGCACTCCGAGACCATAAGGCAGAAAAAGACTCTCTTCTTGCTGCTGTACAATCGCAGTCGGTAGGTCTCAAGAAGAGTCTAGAAGTGCCGCAGACCCCCTACGAACACAGCTATGCCGGCGCAGGTCCTTTTCTTACCTATACCAAGGATGATCAAGACCTTTTTCCCACGTTGTCTGCTCAGGATTCAGGTGATTCGCTCGGCAGTCTTTCTCATGAACCGGAGGAGGTACATCAGGTCCCTATACATGTACTCAACGCACGCGAAATCGTCTCGATATCGAGGAAGTCGTTCGTTAAGTACCCAATAGGTCGTACGCACGGAAAGACTATATTTTACGGCGCTTCTGCGGCAGCGGCTTTGACGATCGTCATTGTGCTTTCTTTTGGATTTGGTTCTCTCAAAGAACGTTCGATGTATACTCTCACGACTGTCCGAAGCACGGCATCCGTAGGACCTTTGCTTGAAAGCGCTAGCGGCTTCCTGGATGCTTTCGGGGGTTGGCTTGAGCACCTACTTGTCCCCGAGATTTCATACCGGCGGAGATAGAAGGGGGAGATCGGACCCTTGCAGCATCTTTTCTCAAACTCTCGAGACGCAAAGACCTTCACAGGGGTCTTTTCGCCAATCCACTGCCGAGATATGCCGAGATACCTATGTAAATCGTATCTCGGATCGACTAATTCTCATATCGTCTCTTACAGATTCGAGCGATTCTTCTGGGCAGCTACCACCACAGGTCCCGTATTCCGTGGCTTTTTTACCGACCCCCCAACCAAGGCTTACCATTGCGCCGCATCTAAGCCGTTTATCTGATTTTCTTTCTGACCCCATCTTCTTTTACGATCCTAAATCTCCGCATTGTTCTTATCCCCATGTTTTTGCACCGGATATCAACACGATATCCCAAAAAAGACCTAGAATACTAGATAAGTCGTGCATCCGAACATCATGAGTGATGAGATTTTCTTTGATGGAGTGAAATACATATCAGCAAGCGAAGCTGGAGATCGCTCGAATTTGTCGCGGGACTACATCGCACGTCTTTGCCGCGTCGGTACAATCCGTGGGCGGCGCATCGGCACGCACTGGTACGTCCAAGAAGGGTCTCTCAGTTCGTTTTTGATGAGCAAGGAGTACTCAAGGAGCCAGCGGCAGGAGTCTCTCTCTGAAGAGCGTCTTCGGGAGTACCACGGAGCATCTGCGGACAGTGCGATTCCCGCGATGCGCAAAACCACATCGGGTATTTTTGCTCCTGTACCCGCACAGACGCGCGGGTTCTCGCTGCAGCAACATCCGATAGTGCGGACACACGCGTATGACGTAAAAAAATTATTCGAACAGACGCTTGCGAAAAACGGCGGTACGACATACGCGAGCGCCTCACGCATAGGAAGCGCTCCTGCCGGTTTCGCTCACGCGGCGCTTGCGCATATCCCTGCGAGCGTACACGTGCCGGCGCACATCATTTCGCCGCTTGCCGAATTCATACACAAGCTCACGGCACTTTCGCTGGCGGTGATGCTCACGCTCGGCACCTATGCTTTTGTGGATCCGCAGTATGCGCGGTATGCGGCAGACACGATCGCTTCTGATGTCGGCGAAGCGCTCGGCGCGTACCGCGCGTCGACCGGCGGAGGGATCGGTGTCGCCGCATACCGCGCGCAAAGCCAGCTCGCGGCTGCCGCCGAGAATCCCATCGGTACATTCGCGTCTATACAAACTGCGTTTGGAAATGGATTCCAAACTATCGCGCGGTCGGTGAATTCACGTATCGACGATCTGGTTTACGATATCGCATTTCCTGAAAATCTTGTGCGCTCGCTCGGGATTGTCGATTCATCGCGTGCGCGCGTATCGATCGGCGTCGCGCCGTTTGCATCTTCGACCGCTTCCGCAACGCCAGTGAATACCGTGCAGTCGAAGCAGCCGCATACCGTGATCAATCAGCCTGTCGTCGAGCGCATCGTCGAGACGCAGCGTATCCTCTCCGCCGGCGGGATTACCGAAGAAATCCTGCACGCGCGGCTGCAGCAGCTTGATGCCAAACTTTCCGCGCAGATGTACGGTCTGACCGCCGCGAATTCTTCGCCGGTCTTCGTCTCCGCGCCGCAGTATGCGCCGGCTCCCGTCATCGCGCTCGCGCAAGCGACCCGCATCGACCAGCTCGCAAGTGTCGACATCAGCGGTTCGACGTGGGTCGGAGGATCCATCTCGGGCGCCTCGATAAGCGGCTCTTCGGTGAGCGCGACGACCCTCTCTTCTTCCGGAGACACGTCGCTCGCCACGACCACTGTATCCGGGAGCCTCGCTATCACCTCGGGGACCGCGAGCACGAATCCTTTCGTCGTGAAAGACAACACCGGCACTACCGTATTTGCGGTCGCAAACGACGGGACGCTCACGACGAGCGTATCCTCTTCGACGAGTTCGTATTCGCAGCTTCTCATCACCGGAAGCGCGACGGCGACGACGCTCTATGCCTCGAACCTCATCGTCTCGCAGCTCGCGTCGACCACGAATGTCCTCACATCTAATAGCACGACCACCAACGCGACGTCGACGAATCTTTTCTCGACGCTCGCGCATTTCACGACCGGCATTATCGACGCCCTGACGGCAACTGCCGCGACGATCACCGGGCTCATCGCGACAAACGCGACCACCACAAACGCGACGTCGACGAATCTCGCGGTCACGAATCTCACCTCTTTCGCCGCACCGATCGCGCCGTACTTCACCGCGACCTCGACGTCGATCGCGTCGACACTGCCGTATGCTTCGACGACCGCGATCTCTGGCACCACCGCGCAATTCACGACCGCGTCGTCGACCAATCTCGTCGTCTCCGGAGCCGCCACGCTCTCGAGTCTCGCATCCGATTCGCTCCTCTATGCGAACGCGTCCAAAAATGCCGCCGCGGCAAGCGTCGGGAGCTCGCTCGTCTTCTCCTCCGGTACGCTCTCTCTCAACACCGCCAACGCAAATTCGTGGACCGCGCTCCAATCGTTTGCAAACGCGTCCTCGTCGAAATTTTCCGTCTTCGATAGCGCGTACTTCGGCGCGACCGCGACCTCTTCGTTCTCATCTGCCGGCGCACTCACGCTTGCGACGCCGCTTGTGCAGGGAAGCGGCGGTACTGGATTTTCTTCATACACGGCGGGCGATATCCTCTATGCCGACAACATCGGCACGGTCTCAAAGCTGCCCGTCGGGTCCGCGGGTCAGGTCTTGAAAGTGCAGGCGGGACTCCCTGCGTGGGGGACCGACAATACCGGAGGCGGAGGCGGCGGCTCCGGCTCCAGCATGTGGGCGACGACGACCTTGAATCTTATTTATCCAGTAGACACTTCATATCCTGTCGCCATAGGCTCGAATTCGACCTCGACGCCGAACAGCATATTCGAAGTGAGCGGCCAACAATATATATCAAGCAAATTGGGTATCGCGACGACTTCTCCGGTGACCGCGCTTTCCGTCGGCGGCAATGCGTATCTCACGGGCGGCTTGGGCGTCGGGGTATTTAATAGTAGTGCGGGGACTTTGCAGACGAGCGGTGCGGCGGTGATCGGCGGATCGCTCACGGTCAACGGGCTCTCGGGCGCTGTGTCTGCCTCTGGCGGCGTCCTCTCCGCAGGCACCCTCGCAATCGCAAACGGCGGCACCGGCACCACCACCGCTCCCGTCGGGCATCTCCTGTACGGCGGATCAAGCGCATACCAATCCGTCGCCACCTCCTCGCTCGCCGTCGGCTCCTCGCTCTCCGTCTCCGGCACGCTCGGCTACCAAGTCGGCGGCTCAAACGCGACCTTCTCCCTCAACACCGCGAACGCAAACTCGTGGACCGCGCTCCAATCGTTTGCGAATGCGTCTTCGACGCTTTTCTCAAATATCGGCACCGCGTACTTCGGCGCGACCGCGACTTCGTCGTTCTCATCCGCTGGCGTCCTCACACTCGCTGGATCCTTGGACGGTCCACTTCAGGCAAACGCTGGCGTAGTATCCGCGACCACTTCAATCGGACTTCTCTACGGCGGTACGGGAGCGACGAGTGCGAGCGGCGCGCGCACGAATCTCGGTGCGGCGGCATTGGGAGCAAATTCAGACATCACATCACTCTCTGGTCTCACGACCGCGCTCTCAGCTGCGCAGGGCGGCACCGCAACGACTACATGGCTCACTGGCGGTATCGTCTTTTATGACGGCTCGACACTCTCTCAAGGAGCGGTAGCGGCGGATTTCTTCCTCGACCGTACCAACAAACGCCTCGGTGTGGGCACCTCCACTCCATGGGCGCAGCTGAGCGTGAATCCAAACGCGCTCGGCAGCGGCGTGCCGGAATTCGCCGTCGGTTCCTCGACCGCGACGCACTTCCTGATCGACGGCGCAGGCAAAGTCGGCATCGGCACCACCACGCCCGGCTCGCTCTTCTCCATACAAAACTCCGCCAACTTCGTCGCGAGCGCCACTTCCACTATCTACAACGGTCTTTCCACGCCGTACCTCTCCGTCACCGGCACATCTGCCACGAGCACCTTCGCCAATGGCATCAATCTCTCGGGCGGCTGCTTTGCCGTGAATGGCACCTGCGTCGGGAGCGGCGGCGCGAGCCTTTTCACCGACGGCGGCGCGACATCGTATCTCACTTCCACGAGCGACAATCTTGCGGTCGGCACCTCGACCGCATATTCCAAGCTCTCCGTCTGGGGCGCGGGTACCGGTACAGGGCAGCTCTTCGAACTCACGAACAGCGCTTCGACCACCATCGCGAAATTCCTCGACAACGGCACCGGATACTTCCTCGGCAATATCGGCATCGGCACCACCTCGCCCTATCGCAAACTCTCACTCACCGACGCCGTCTCGACGGCGCAAGTCGCGATCGCATACGATGGTACGCGCTACACCGAATTCCTCACCAATTCGGTCGGCGATCTCGTCATAAATCCGCAGGGCGACGACGCCTTTCTGAACGACGACAACCTCTGGGTCTGCACCGGCGGCTCCTGCCCTTCGAACAATCCGACAGGCACGGGCAATCTCGTCGTCGAGAACAAACTCGCGATCGGCACCACCACGCCCGATTCGAAGCTCGTGATCGAGACGCAGGACGCGACCACCGACTTCCTCCGCATCGCATCTTCGACCGCGCAGGCGCTCCTCGTCTTCGACGAGCGCGGCTACTTGGGCGTGGGCACTTCGACGCCGACGAAGCAGTTCTCGATAGACAAAGGTCTGTATGTCGGCAACGGTCAGCCCTCCGCGATCGGCACCGCGACCTCCACCATCCAGGGCGACCTCCTCATCACCGGCAAGCTCGATGTATCGACCATCGACCCCGTATACACCATCGACGGTATGAAATATGCGACATACGGGGCTTCCACCATCGGCATTCGCGAAGAGATGCTCTCGACCGTGCGGCTCGATTCGATAGGCGAGAGCGGCAAATACGAGTACCGTATTCCGTTTAGCAGCGTGAAGAAAGATTCGGATGAATGGCTCTTTTATCAAATCACGGATTTTGGCAGCGACTGGAGCAATCTCGTCGTTTCGCTCACGCCGTCGTTCGAAGGGAGCGTGTACTACAAGAAAGATATCGCCGCGAATGCGCTCGTCATCTATGCAGATGCACCGGGCGAGATCTCGATGCGCCTCTCTGCGTATCGCTACGATTTCACGAAGTGGGGCAACGTCCGACCGGATCAGGACGACGCTTCGTTCCCCGGGCACGTGATCGATTCGAAGAAATAGTATCAGAATGATCGATTTACGAAATCACTCATCATATGGAGCTGTATCATGTGCTGAACAGGGGAGTCGATAAGCGAACTATCTTCATGCGTTCGGCGGATTATGCACGTTTCGTGCACGATATGTATGAATTCAATGACTCAAAACCAGCTAAGAATGCAAGTCGTAGCTTCGACCCATCAATGAGTGATTTCTCAATGAGTGATTTCGCAAATCGCTCATTGGAGCGGAAAAGAATTGTCGATATACATGGGTGGTGCCTGATGAAGAATCACTATCATTTGTTGGTATCAGAGCGGGTTGAGGGCGGTCTGACACTTTTTATTCGAAAGCTTAACGTGGGATACGCCAACTACTTCAACGACGCATACAAACGGAGCGGTGCCCTTTTCCAGGGCAGGACGAAAAAGATACAGATCGCATCTGATGCGCATTTTCTCCACATGCTCCACTACATCCATCTCAATCCGCTTGATTATGTCGCTGGCGCGAAATCCTGGCGCGCCGGTGGAATCTCTGATGTGCGCGCCGCCCGTGCGCAGTTGCAAAAGTATCGATGGAGCAGCTATCTCGACTACTGCGGTAAAAAGAACTTTCCGTCTGTTATTACAACGGACTTCATGCGCTCGTCGCTCGGCGACATCGAGAGAAAGACAATGGAGTATTTTGGAAAAATGGATCTGCCAGACATGAAGCACTACGTGCTCGAGTAGTATGAGTGATTTACGAAATCACTCATTGCGAAAGGGTGCGACTCGGGCTGATATAATGAGCGGAATGGGAGAAATGGGAGAGAATGTGCGACGTCTATTCGCGCTCGCGTTTGTGTTGCCGCTCTTTTTTGTTTTCGCGTACTTACTACCCACGAGCGACACAGGACCCGTCCAGTTTGCCGACGCGCAGCTGGGGCGGTATGAAGTGGATTATTCGCTGCGGTTCAACGACGACGATAGTCCGTACCTCACCAAGACGTTTACGCAGGTCGGCTCGACGACGAAGTGGACTTTCAGTACATGGGTGAAGCCGGGCAATTTGAGCATAGACAGGTATCTCCTGGACGCCTATGTCGACGCGAACAACAGGACGTATATCGCGCTTGTGTCTTCAAATGCGCTGCAATTCGCCGACTACAGCGGCGGCTCCGCGAGATGCAACAAAATAACATCCGCGCTCTTCCGTGACCCCGCCGCGTGGACGCACATCGTGGTTGCGGTGGATACGACACAGGCGACCGCCGCAAATAGGAATCGCATTTATGTGAACGGCACGGAGATCACCTCTTTCAGCACTGACACGAATTGCACGCAAAATATCTCGACGTGGATAACCGACGACAACGACAATGCCGGGAGCAACGTAGTGCACAATCTCGGCAGGTATGGAGGAGGGTCGGCTTATTTCGACGGCTACCTTTCCGAAGCGTACCTCGTCGACGGGCAGCAGCTCACTCCCTCCTCCTTCGGCTTTTCCGATTCCAACGGCTACTGGCGTCCGAAGGCGTATCTCGGCACTTCAAGCGGCGCGAATAGTTTTTTCGGCACCAACGGCTTTTATTTCAACTTCGCCTCGACGACCGCGCTCGGCTGGAACCTCGCCTCGACCAGCGCCGCAACTGCCGCATGGACAGCGACCAATCTCGATGCGACGGATCAGACGATAGACACGCCGTCGCACACATTCGCCGCTTTCAACAGTCTCGATAAATCAGGGACTGCCGGTACGTACAGCAACGGTAACTTGGTTTGGCTGAACTCGGCGGCTACTGGCAACTACGCCCAAGCATACGGGTCAATTTCGATGACGAGTGGAAAATGGTACGCCGAATTCTACATGAATGATGTTACTAATGGTGCACCCGGGTTTATATTAGGAACAACAAATCCAGGCACTAACAGGTATTTGGGTCAAGATACTTACTCGTACTCGTATATAAGTGACGGCCGCAAGGTTAACAATAGTTCTTTTACAGCATACGGTGCTTCCTTCACAGTGGGAGATACCGTAAGTGTTACGATAGACGCGGATGCTGGGTCAGTGACCTTTTATAAAAACTGTTCAAGCCAAGGTGTAGCGTTTAGCGGCCTGACAGGACCGTTCCGCTTTGCCATCGACGGGGAAATAAACGGCGGGGCGAATGCGAATTTCGGACAACTCAAACACGCAACTTCTACGGCAACAGCGAACACCTTTAGAGACAGCGCTGGGGGGCACTTCATGTGTGCTCCGCCCTCCGGCTACAAAGCCCTCTCGACCGCCAATCTGCCCGACGTGGCGATACAGAAGCCGGCGAATTATTTCGACGCCGTCGCGTATACGGGAGACGCCGGAGCGACGAAGTCGATCTCGTCTCTCGCTTTTGCTCCGAGTCTTGTCTGGCTCAAAAACAGGTCGAGCGCGTATAGCCACACGCTTTTCGACGCGATACGAGGCGCGGGGAGCGGCATGTGCCTTTTTTCCAATGGAACAAACGCGGAAGGCGGCAACTGCGATTCGACCTACGGCTACCTTTCCTCCTTTGACTCGCTCGGATTTACCGTCACCAAAGGCAGCGACGCGACGAGCTACACCAACGGCTCAGGGCAGAACTACATCGCCTGGAACTGGAAAGAATCCGCAACGAGCGGGTTTGATATCGTCACCTACACCGGGGATGGGAATTCGTCCAAGACCGTAGGGCATTCGCTCGGGAGCGCGCCCGACTTTGTGATCCAGAAAAGCAGGAACGCGACCGGAGGCTGGCCAGTATATCATCGCTCGCTCGGCGCCACGGGTGCCGTGCAATTGGAATCCACCGGCGCGTTCAACGTGAGCAGCACATATTGGAACGACACGGCACCGGACGCGACAAACATAACGATAGGGTCGGGTCTCAACACCAATGGAACCACATATATTTTGTATGCGTTTGACGAAAAAGAAGGCTTCTCCAAATTCGGCTCATACACCGGCAACGGCTCCGCCGACGGACCGTTCGTTTACACGGGCTTCAAGCCGCGCTTTATCATGTTCAAGCGTACAGATACCGCTTCTGCCAATGCAGACTGGTTCATTCTTGATACGTCTCGTCTTTCATATAATCCAAACAATCTGTTTCTTTTTCCTGATTTGACCAATGCCGAGAACGCAGCTGGCCTACATTCTGCCGATTTCCTATCGAACGGATTCAAGGTGCGCAATACTGGCGATGGCATGAACGCCTCCGGCGGCACCTACGTCTACGCCGCCTTCGCCGAGCAGCCGTTCAAACTTTCGGCGACCAACAGTTTCTCGTGGTACGCGAATCTCTTCGGCGCCTCGGGCGAGACCATATTTACGAAAGCAGTGTCTATTACCGGCAATCTCTCGGTCCAATACCAGCTTTCCAAGGGCGCGGGCACGTTCGTCATCGACCACCCGCTTGATCCGAAAAATAAACTGCTCTATCACTCGTTCGTCGAATCACCGGATCAGAAAAATATCTACGATGGGCTAGCGGAATTAGACGAAAATGGCGAGGCTGTCGTGGAGCTGCCGGATTATTTCCTCGCCCTCAACACCGACTATCGCTACCTCGCCACACCCATAGGCGAGCCCATGCCTGATTTGCACCTCGACCGCGGCGTCGTGCGCCGCTGGCTTGGGCTTATCGGCGCGCCTGCATTCAAGCTCTCGGGGGGAGTGCCCGGCGGGCGCGTCTCCTGGCAGGTATCCGGCGTGCGCCAAGATCCGTATGCCCTCGACCACCCCATCACTCCCGAGGCGGAAAAAGGACCAGACCAGCTCGTCGACAAAGGGGAGTACCTCCACCCGGAATTCTATGCCAACTAACCTCCACAGCAAGGTCCGACCTTGCTCAGACGCCTGGGTCGGCGTATTCGAGCCAGTCATGCACGGATTTTCTGAACGTAGCAGGGCTTTCAAAATACTCGGGCAGTGCTGTTGTGTCGACAATTTTTCTTTCGGGACGCTTTGTGCCGGCGTAGTCCGCGAAGCTCGAGTAGCGAAATTTCTCCAGGAATTCTTTTGTCCGAGATTGGTCTTTGATGCCGTTCTCTTTCCACTTCGAATCGATCAGCTTTACCGGATTCAAGTGGATGTACGATACGAGATACTTAAGATACCGATCGTTGCCCGCATGCTCGGCTTTATACTTGCCCTGGAAGAGCGCGCCAACTCGCTGGTAGCGCATATTAAAATACATTGCGTACGCGGTCGTGAGCTTCTGCATAAAAGTACTGATCCCGGAGTCGGAGCGTTCTCGTGCGAGAATGTGGAAGTGATTCGGCATCAGACAATAGGCGCATATGTCGATAAGCGGCTCGCCTCGGGTCTCGCCGAGCGCCGCGCTGAGCAGGGTTTTGCCTTTTGCGCGGCTGAGGTTGTCGAGCCGGATGGTTTCGGAGCCGTTGGCGAGGTAGAGGAGAGCAAGAAATCGCTCGTAGTCGGCTTTATTTTGGAATATTTTGCGTTTTTCCGTGCCGCGATTGTACAGGTGATAATATTCCTCTGGCGCGAACTCGATCTGTCTCGTCATGCCGCCAATGATACCATGGGACGAGCAAGGTCCGACCTTGCTATGGGATACGTATGAGCTTCACAAAGAGAATTGCCGCGCTGTTTGTCTTGTGCATTATGCTCGGGGCGGTTTCCGTCGCGCAGGGCGCGGTGAGCACGATATCCATAACAACGAATACGCAAGTGGCGTCGAATCTCGACGTGCGCGGCTCCGTCTCAAAAGGAAGCGGCACCTTCGTCATCGATCACCCGCTCCACCCGCGCTCCATGCTTCTGTACCATTCGTTCGTCGAGTCGCCGGACGCGAAGAACGTATACGACGGCATCGCTCGTCTCGATGAGAACGGGGAGGCGGCGATACAGCTGCCAGAGTATTTTGAAGCGCTCAACGAGAATTTCAGATATCAGTTTTTCCCTATAGACGAAGCGATGCCGCATCTCTACATCAAGCAGGAAGTGCGGGACAACGCATTCGTCGTTGCCGGAGGCGAGCCGCGCGGCAGGATTTCGTGGCAGGTGACGGGCGTCCGCCACGACCCCTTCATCGTTGCACATCCGATCCGCGTGGAAGTGCCGAAAGGCGCGGGTCAACCTGTCAACAAAGGAGAATACCTTTTTGGAGGATACGAGCAGGATACGGAACCGTCGCCATGAACGAAAGAAAAAATCACGCTCTGATCCTGGCGGCATATCTCGCTTTGTTCCCAGGGTCTACCTTGGCGTATAGTCAGGGCACATACTACAGCCAGTCGTACTATCAGTCGTATTACCAATCTTACTACCAGTCCTACTATCAGGGGTACTACCAGGGCGGATACTACTCGCAGGCGTCGTACGGCGTTACGTTCACGACTCCGGTGACAGCGCTTGGAAATGTGTCGGTCTCTGGCGCGATAGGGAAAGGCGGCGGGTCGTTCGTCATCGACCATCCGCTCGATCCCGCGAACAAACTTCTCTACCACTCGTTTGTCGAATCTCCGGAGGTGAAAAATCTGTATGACGGCATCGCTACGCTCGACGCGAAAGGCGAGGCGGTCGTCCAACTCCCCCGTTACTTCGAGGCTTTGAATAAGGATTTCCGCTATCAGCTGAAGGGGTTGGACAAAGCGGCTCCGGATATCCATGTGAAAAAAGAGATTTCACACAACCGGTTCACGATCGCGGGAGGGCAGCCGGGCGCGCGGGTCTCCTGGCAAGTGACGGGTGTCAGGAAAGACCCGTACATTCTCGCGAACCCGATTATCCCTGAGGTCTCCAAGAGTAAGGATGCGCTTCTCGGGGTCGGACAGTACGTCTATCCAGAAGGGTACGGGCTCGGGGAGTATTCGCCGATGAAGTATAGCTTTCAATTTTTCGCGGGAGTACGCGCTTTGATAGAGAACGTCATACGGTTGTAGAATGTGTCCATGCATCGGCTATCCGTTATCGCGGTCGCAGGTCTTGCCGCATGCGCGCTCGCCGTGTACTTCCTGGGCGTCTGGACACCGTATACGGAAGCGCGGACCATCGCGCGCGGCGCGGCCGATTTCAAGGAACTATCGGATCGATTCGCGGCGCTTGCGGAGAGGAAAGGAGCGGAGTACGCGTTTGAAGTGCTGCGTCGGACCCAATTTCCTCCGCAGACAGATCTTCATTTGCTCGGTCATGTGGTCGGCGATGAGCTCTACAAACAGAAGGGCATAGAGGGAATCGCCGTCTGCACGCAGGATTTCCGGAATGCTTGCTCGCACTCCATCGTCATTGGTGCGCTAGATGAATACGGCGGTGAGGAAGCGCTCGGGCTCGTACGCGATGCGTGCGAGAAAGCGCCCGGAGGACCAGGCGCGTACACGATGTGCTACCACGGACTCGGACACGGCGTCTTCGCTTTTTTTGGATATGATCTCACGCCGACCGTCGCGTTCTGCGAGAAGACCGGCACCGAACGTTATCATGAGCAAGAGTATACGGAGTGCGTGGGCGGGGCGATTATGGAGCTTATGGGTGGAGGCGGGCACGATCGCGAGGCGTGGCTCACGGCGAGAGTGAAATATTTGTCGGAAGACAACCCTCTGCTGCCTTGCATGAGCGGCGAGGTACCCGACCAGGCGAAAGCGCTATGCCTCGTCTACCTCACGCCGCGCCTTCTTGAGCTTGCCGGTGCAAACCTGGGGAATCCCGATCAGGCGCTTTTCCCAAAAGCGCTCGCATTCTGCGACGCGATACCGGCTTCGGAGCAAGAGCTGCGCGATGCGTGCTTCGGCGGATTCGGGAAAGAATTTGTGCCGCTTGCCGGGAAGCGCGATATCCGCCGAGTCGACGAGTTCACGGACCAGGAGTACAAGACCGCGATCGGCTGGTGCTTGCTCGCGGAATCGGACGACGGGCGGAGGGCATGCATCGCCGATGCGGTCGCCTCGGTCTTTTGGGGTGGCGAGAACGATCCGGAGGCGTCGTTCAGATTCTGTAAACTTGCGGAGGGAGTGTCGCGGGACGCTTGCTACAAGAGACTTGCTGAGGATATCGGAAGGTACGCGCAAGAGGATATCCGCAGCGATCTTTGCAGTCGTATCCCCGCAGATTCCCGAGGCGCGTGCGTTTCTTCCGGCTCATGATGCAGTACCGCGCCGCCCTTGTGTTCGGGCTCACTCTCCTTTTCGCAGGCGCGATTGTCATCTTCGGTGATGGGAGAACGACGATTTCCCCCGTCTCGGGACGAATCACCTCGTGGGAGGAGAAGATACGAGAGTACGGCGGAGCGCCTGCATATGAAATCCTTGCACAGGATGTCGAGCGCTCGAGCGCTGAAGAGAAACATACGGCAGCGCATAATTTCGGGGCCGCGCTGTATCTCGTGGAAGGCGAGAACGGCCTTTTCGTTTGCGACAGCAGGTTTTCGTTCGGTTGTTTCCACGAATTTCTCGGCCGCGCGATCTCCGACCTCGGTATCGAGTCCGTCAAGAGGCTGAACGAAGGGTGTGTGGAGGCACTCGGACCAATGGCGCTCTCGTGCCAGCACGGCATCGGACATGGCATACAAGCGTACTTCGGCTATACCGAGGATGCGTTGCGCGATGCCCTGCCCGTCTGCAGGGATCTTCCGTACAATGATCCAATCGGCGGATGCTACGGCGGTCTCTTCATGGAATACAATTTGGAGACCATGCTCGGCGAAGACGCCGTTGTTCGCGCACCGGAGGCAGGCGATCTCCAAGCCCCGTGCGACGACCTGTCGGAAGCGTACGCGCAAGCGTGCTATTTCTGGCAGCCGCAGTGGTGGCGGCAGACGCTTCGGTCGGAAGGCGTCGTCGACGCTGAAAGTGCGTACGAGCGCATCGGGGAGCTATGTGACGAAGCCGGTGGCATATTCGCGCGCGCGTGCTTCGAAGGAGTGGGCAATAATATTCCTGTCGACGCCGATTTCGACGCGCGTGTGGCGAAGCGTCTGTGCGAAGTCGCGTCCGACGACTCTACGAAGCGTCTCTACTGCAAGTCGCTCGCGGCGAACTCTCTTGGCGTCGGCGGTGCCGGGAAGAAGGGCGACGCCGAGGCGGTGTGCGAGGGGCTCGCGGGAGATTCGCTCGCGTACTGCATCGGGTATGCGCACAATACTCTCAATATCGCGGAGCCGGGCAAGTTCATTTCCGAATAATCGTGCAAGAATCCGCCTTCCAGGAAAATGATATAGTAGCCGGACATGCGCGTTCGCCTCGGGCTGGTGTTTTTCATAGGGGTCGCGATCGCTCTTTGTGTCTTGGCGAGCAGAGGCGGATCAGCCGACGCTCTGGCACAAAAGATCTCGACTGCGTGCCGCAATGCTGCCGATGCGGCGAAGTGCTACGAACAGGAAGTGCCGACTCTATACCCAAGGCACGCGGTCTCTGAGGTTTTCGATGTCGTGCGGGAGATACGGCACAACGATCCCTCGTATCAATTCTGTCATGTGCTCGCGCATCGGCTCGGGGAGCGAGTCGTTGCCGAGGACCCCGACCACTGGATTGACGCGATACCGCTCAACCCGCCGGACGGTCTTTGCTCCAATGGATTCATCCACGGCGTTGTGGGGGGTCGGTTTCGCGCGGAAGTTCTTGACGACGAGACGGTCCGGGCGTTCATCCCGGATTTTGCTCGCGCCTGCGAAGCGCGGGACAGCTGGCGACCGAGCGATCTCGATCGGGCGATTTGCTACCATGGTATGGGGCATTTGTATACTTTCATCACCGACGCAGATATCCCAAAAGCACTCGACATATGCGACAAGACGACGCCGGGCGACATGCATCGCGTCTGCATCGAGGGCGTATTCATGCAGATCTACCAGCCGCTCGAGCCGGACGATTTCCTCATGCTCGAGCGCATGGATGACCGACCGTCGACGACGACCGTGCGGCGGTATTGCGCGCATTTTGACGACGACCGATACGAGGGGGCGTGCTTGAGGGAAAGCTGGCCGTATTTCAAGGATGAAATCCTTTCCGGCGAAGGCGCCGAGCGTTTTTGTTCCGGGCAACCTTCTTTCGAGGAGACGCGCGCATGTTTCGATTCGATATCTTCGATCGTCGGTCGCATGTCTCTCAACGAGCCGAATAACGCCGTGCGTGCATGCGGGAAGTTCCCATCGTCGTTCAAGGAAACGTGTTTTGCGGCGACTGCACAGGCGGTGCTTGAAGAGAATCGATCCGACAGCGAAGCAGCGATCGGCATATGTAAAAGCGCGGGAGCGCAAGAGCGTCCGTGCGTCGAGGCGCTCCTTTTGAGAGCGGGGTTTGTTTTCGGGAGCGATACGAAGCGGTATACTGATTTTTGCCGGCGTCTTCCAGACGACCTGCGATCACAATGTCTAAACACCGCGCAGTAGCTTTGCTTCTCACGATTTTCGCGGCGCTGCCAGCGACGGTTGCCGAGGCTCATGCGCTCGACCCCTCGTTCGAGGTGCAGGTCGGCGAGTACCTCGTTGATATCGGATATGAACCGGATCCTCTGACTTCGGAGACGTACGCGCGCTTTAGCTTTGAGCTTTGGCTCAACGAACGAGGCAACCCGGTAGAGTACTCGCACGTGTGGGTGCGCATCATGCGGGATTCGACGACGCTTTTCGCAAGCGGTATTCACCGGCAGGCGGTCGGTCCCACGACGCTTCTGTACACATTCCCGGATGCTGGAGCATATGTGCTGGATATAAGCTATCGGACCGAAGATAGCGAAGTGGCGGCGACCGAGATCCCGATCACAGTGACGCGGGGCGCAGACGGGAATCGCTCTGTGTTTGCCGTCTCGATCGTCGCTTTCTGCGCACTTCTTGCTGCAGCAGCCTTGTCCGCATGGCGCGGGGCGTGGCGGACTCCGTTCAGGTTTTGGCAGAGGCGCGATTTGGATCAGGGGGATATTTCCCGCTGACGGATCCCCTCGAATTCAAGAAATGCGCGCGTGTCGGCGCGGATCCTTCCCGGATCCTCTGTCGCGATGAGCCGCCAGTATGTCGTGATGCCTTCGGGCAGCGATGCCTCCCGCGACGCATCGCGCACGAGCACGGGGGGCGCTTCACGCACGTCGCTTTGCGTAAGGAAGAGCGATGGAAACGCCGTGCGCGTGAGGAAGAGGGTCCTCGCGTCGAGGTCGTACGGGACGCCTTGCGACGCAAGCCGGATGTCTTGGAGATTTACCTCCGCGATCCAGGACACGAGCATGTCTGTTTTTGCCGCGCGTTCTTTCCATAGATTCAAGAGTTCTTCGAAGTCGGCGAGGATCGATCCGTCATTCTCGCCTCTCACCTCTTGAGCCGCGTCGCGCAGATACGACCGCGCGAGGGTTTCTTGCGATCCGGGACCCGCGAGCAGCCTTCCACGGGAGGGAGTCGCGTACCCTGCGTGTTCGCTTGCAAAATCCGCCGCGGCTTGCACCGCTGCGGCGACGCCGAGGTCCGCCCCGATCTCCGGACATAGGTAGAATTCGAGCGGGTTGACGATGCTGTACTTCATGCCCAATGTCTCGCGCAAGTACTTCATGGTCTCGCCCTCGGAGTCGGCAGTCGGCGCATAAAAAATGTTGCCGCGAAAAACAAACGGGGCGCGACTTGCGACACTTCCCGAAAGAAACGCAAAGACGTACGGAGCGCGCTCGGTACGCACGCAAGCGCTCTCGTCGAGGAGCACGAATGCGGGGACGGTGCCGGTCGTCCAGGAGGCGAATGGCACATGCGCGAAAGATCGGGCTGGTTCGCGGGAGGACTCATTTGGAACCGAAAGGGCGACGTCGTTCTCGCGGCACCGCTCGATCGCGCCCCGGAGGCACTGGGCGCGATCGCCAATCTCCCTCTCGATCGTCTCAAATCGGAGCACGAGCGCATCGAGAGAGGCGAGCAGGCTGTCCTTTGAGATCGCGCCGCCGATCCCGAGGAAGACGAATGACTTCTCGCCCGCGCGCTCTGTGACTGCTGAGCGGAGCGCCCGCGCGCTTTCGAGCCCTTCCGCTGCCGTCTCGCGCAAAAGACTTCGGTATGCGCGGGCGTCCTGCTCCGAGCCGGACGCCACGAATGCGCGGCGAGCGTCTTCAAGGTCGGCTACTTTTTCCAGGAACGCGATCGGGTAGAGCGCCTCGCGTACCGCGGCGGCGTCCTCTTTATTTGTTTGCGCGCGGGCGTATTCGTCCCGCGCGTGCGCCAGGTCGCCGGTAGATTTGCGGAGACGCGAAGTGTCCGTACCCGATATGCCGAATATGGGAGAGCGCTTTGCGAGCAGCTGCTCGTACGCGAGAGAGAGCGCGCGGAATCGCAGGTACCCTTCCACGCGCTTTCCGCCGAGAAACGCATCTCCTCCGCGCACCTCGTACTCGCTCGCCTGTATCGCCACCTTTGCCCGCGCGGTCTCTTTTGAGAGCGCGGAGGAGAAGAACGGCACAGCCTTTCGCGCCTGTGCACCCGACGCGGAGACGATGGTCAGGATCAGACACAAGAGGAGCGCGGCAGATAGGTATGCAAAACGGCGAGTCATGGCGTCTTAGCGGAGCCGAAGTCGTGCACGCTGAAGTAGCGGCGGATATCCTGCGCGAGTTGCGAACGCAGTGTTTCGTCCGCGGAAAGTTCTGAGTAAAAAACATACGGCTGCTTTCTAATCGGGACGTACGTGCGGGGGAATAGCGGGTCCTCGATACGCGCGACGGAGGGGTTGTTCGTCAGAAAAAGAATGGTGAACGCGCTGCGGGCGAAAAAGAGATTTGCCGCAGAGAGGTCGACCGGCACGTCGCCCGAAGAGATCGCGTGCAAATTCGCGTTCTCGGTGCGCACGATGTTGTCGATCGTGTGATCGAAGTCGTAGCTGCCGTCTCGCAGCCAGTCGGCCATTTCTGCCGCGCGGTACGCAATCTCGCGGCGCGCTCCATTCGCTAGTGCCGCGCGCCGCGCCGCCTC
>CAIOKC010000030.1 GCA_903858755.1 uncultured bacterium
CGTACTGCGACACCACGTCGACGATAGAAAGCTTATCTTTGACCCGCTGCACCGTATCCGACCCCATGCCAGCCATTATGCACTTTCCAATACGCATGTTAGTGGTTTCGTAAACCCTTAATATATAATGGAGTGGTATGGAGCTATACCACGCCCTCAACAGAGGGGTCGACAGGCGAGCACTCTTCCTCGACAGCAAAGATCACGCTAGATTTGTGCACGACATGTGGGAGTTTAATGACGTGGAAGACGCGAAGAATGTCTTTTATCGTGCTCAACATATTAGTGGTTTCGTAAACCCATATATTGCGAAGGAGCGTATCGTCGACATCCACGCGTGGTGCTTGATGAAAAATCACTATCACCTGTTGATTTCGGAGAAAGTAGACGGTGGGTTAAGTAAGTTTTTGCGAAGACTTAATGTGGGGTACGCGAATTATTTCAACGAACGCTACAAGCGCCAGGGTACGCTTTTTCAGGGCAGGACAAAAAGAATCCCCATCACGAACGATGCGCACTTTCTCCACATTTTGAATTACATCCACTGCAACCCGCTCGACTTCCTGAAAGGCGCAGAGAACTGGCGACTCGGGGCAATCGCCAATTCATCGACAGCGCTTACGTACCTATCGAGATACAAATGGAGTAGTTATCTAGACTATATCGACACGGCAAACTTCTCATCAGTTCTCACCAAAGACCTCTTTTCTGACGTTTTTGGGAATTACAAAAAAGAAATCGCCGACTTTTTAAAGAGTCGAGATGCGCGAAGTCTTTCAGCGTACCAGCTCGAATATTAGTGGTTTCGTAAACCCTTAGATAACCCTTAGATTTGCCCGGTGTCAGGAATCCTTCGACGATGCGGGTCCCTCGATGATCGGCGCGGTGCGCTGCAATTCGGCTTCCATCTCCTCGATCATTGCATTCTTCTTCGAACCCTTGAATCCGGTGCCTGCGGGGATCAGGCGACCGATGATGACGTTCTCCTTCAGACCGACAAGGCGATCGACGGCGCCGGAGACGGCTGCCTCTGCAAGCTTGCGCGGCGTATTCTGGAAGGAAATCGCAGAGAGAAACGACGCGCGCGTGAGCGACACTTCGGTGATGCCGAGCAAGAGCTGCTTGCCCTTCGCTGGCTCCCCCTCCACATCTTTCTGTACTTTATTGATGCGCTCAAACTCGAAATCCGCAATGATGTCGCCGGCGGAGATACCTGTATCGCCAGCCGAGGAGACAGCGACACGCGAGAACATTTGCTTCACGATAATCTCCAAGTGTTTGCGACCAGTCGAGACGCCCTGCAATTCGTAGATGCGAGTGATTTCGTTGATGATGTACTCCTGTGCGCGCTCTTTGCCCCCCAAGAGGAACAGCTCTTCGAGATCGGCAGAGCCGTCGGTGAGGAAGTCGCCTTTCTGGACGCTCTGACCCACCTTGACGGTGATCTGGCGAAGCGGGTGCACGCGGTACTCCGTCTCTTTCTTCGCTCCTTTTGCCGTCTTCGCGGTCGACGCTACTTCGGGGACGATAGTAATGACGGTTTCTGCGCCATCTTTCGCGATGTCGGAGACGACGCCGGAGACACGCGCAATCGTCGCTGGCAATTTCGGCATACGCGTCTCGAAGACCTCTTCAACGCGCGGAAGACCCATCGTGATATCGCCGCCTGCAGTCGCCACACCTCCGGTGTGGAAGGTGCGCATCGTGAGCTGGGTGCCCGGCTCGCCGATCGCCTGCGCGGCGATGACGCCGACTGCTTCGCCCACATCCACCATCTCGCCGTTTGCGAGGTCCATACCGTAGCACTTCTGGCACACGCCTCGTGCGACCTTACACGTCATCGGCGAACGCACCGTGATCGCCGCGACGGATACATCGTCTTCGATCTGCTTCGATTCGTCGCGACCGATAAGCGTATTACGCTTCAGACCTGCGGCTTCTTCAGCGAGGCAGCGCCCCATGACGCGATCCGCGAAAGAACCGCCGATATTTTCTTTGCCCGGACGATTGATGACAACTCCTTCTTTCGTGCCGCAATCTGCTTCAAGGACGACGACATCGTGCGCGACGTCGAAAAGACGCCGCGTCAGGTAGCCGGCGCGAGCGGTGTTGAGCGCGGTGTCGGCAAGACCTTTGCGCGCGCCGTGCGTCGAGATGAAGTATTCGATCGGGGTGAGACCCTCCTTGTATGAGGAGAGGATCGGGAACTCGATGATTTCTCCGCGCGGGTTGGTGATCAGACCTTTCATGCCCGCCATCTGATGGAGCTGCACCGCGGAGCCGCGAGCGCCGGACGTGATCATGTCGTGCACAGGACCCTGCCTGTCGAGCGACTCGATGACGTGCTTGCGGAGATCACCCGATGTCTTCGCCCAAATCTCGATGATGGCGCGCTTGCGCTCTTCTTCGGTGAGCAGACCGCCAAGGTAGCTCTCCTCCTCCTTTACAGCCGCCTCCTTACCCTTCTCCACAAGCTCGCTCTTTGCTGCGGGGACAATGACATCGGAGAGAGACCAGGTGATACCGGCATAGGTCGCGTAGCGGAATCCAAACGCCTTTATCTTATCGAGAATCGCGGGTATGCCGTCGAGTTTGTAGTGGGTCACAAGATTGTGCACCAGGGCGTTCATGCGCTTGTTGGTGATCTCTTCATTCAGGTACGGGAAGTCGTTGGGGAGGACAGAATTGAAGAGGAGCCGACCGACGGTCGTCTCGAAGAGCGCGCCTCCGAATTGCGCGTACTTCTTGTTGTCGCTCGGAAGGACCTTGATCTTCGCGCGAAGATCAATGCCGCCGAAATCGTGCGCGGTGATTGCCGCGTTCGTCGATGGGAACGCCTTGCCCTCGCCTTTTGCGCCGTCGACGGATTTCGTCATCCAGTAGCAGCCAAGCACGATGTCGAGGAGCTTGGA
>CAIOKC010000031.1 GCA_903858755.1 uncultured bacterium
CCGCTCGAGGATGTGACCGATGCAGCATTTCGCCGGCTCATCTCGAAGTATGGGAAGCCGCACGTCATGTATACGGAATTCACGTCCGCCGACGGTCTTATACGAGCAGACGCGGAGGGTCAGAGGAAATTGCGGAACAAGCTCGCGTATTCAGAAAGCGAACGGCCGATTGTCGCGCAGCTTTTTTCCTCGTCTCCGGAGTATATGGAGCAGGCGGCGAAGCTTGCCGCCGAGCTCGGATTCGACGGCATTGACATCAATATGGGCTGTCCGGTGAATGAGGTAGTACGGCAGGAGTGCGGCGCCGCGCTCATAAAAAATCCGCCGCTCGCGCGCGAGCTTATCCGAGCGGCGCAGAAATGCGGATTGCCGGTATCCGTGAAGACGCGCATTGGGTACAGCGAAGACGAGATTGAATCATGGGTGCCGCAGCTGCTTGCGGAGGGTATCGCGTCGCTCACGCTGCATGCTCGCACGCGCAAGGAGATGTCGGCGGTACCGGCTAGGTGGGATCGTGTCACGCGCGCGGTGGAGATCCGCGATGAGCTCGGAGTGAAGACGCTGATCGCGGGCAACGGCGACGTGCGCGATATTGCGGATGCGTGCGCGAAAGCATCGGCGAGCGGGGCGGATGGTGTGATGCTCGGTCGCGCGATTTTCGGCAACCCATGGCTATTTGCGCCGGCAGACAACCCCGAGCATGATCGAGGGGCGTCGATCGCACCTCGTGAAAAGATCGAGGCGCTTTCCGAGCATCTCCGGCTTTTCGAGGAGCTTCTTGCCGGCACCACGCACTTCGCCGTCATGAAAAAGCATTTCAAGGCATACATCTCCGGCTGGGACGGAGCGAAAGAGTTGCGCACGATGCTCATGGAAGCGGAACATGCCGCCGCCGCTCGGAACATACTCGCCGATGCTATACTTCCGGCATGAAAGAAGCTCGCCACACGACGCTCTATAGAGAATACCGACCGCAGGTGTTTGAAGACGTCCGCGGGCAGGAGCACGTGGTGAAGACGCTCAAGACGGCTATCAAGAATAAAAAGACCGCGCACGCGTACCTCTTCGCGGGCGGTCGTGGGACAGGGAAGACGACCGTCGCGCGGATCCTTGCGCGCGCGCTTGGCGTATCCGACAAGGATCTCTATGAGATAGACGCGGCGTCGAATCGCGGCATCGACGACGTGCGGTTGCTTCGCGAAGGGGTGTATGCGATGCCGTTCGAATCTCCTTACAAATTCTACATCATCGACGAGGCGCACATGCTTACCAAAGAGGCGTGGAATGCGCTCCTCAAGACCGTCGAAGAGCCGCCTCCGCACGTCGTCTTCGTTTTCGCGACGACTGATCGCGATAAAGTGCCCGAGACGATACAGTCGCGCTGCGAATCGTATACGTTCAAGCAGCCGACGCGCGCCGTGCTCGCCGATACCGTGAGCGATGTCGCGAAGAGCGAAGGCTTCGCGCTTGAACGCTCGGCTGCGGATCTCATCGCGCTCCTCGCCGAAGGATCTTTTCGGGATGCGCTTTCGATACTGCAAAAAGTCCTTTCCGTTTCGAAAGATAAGAAGGTGGACGTGGCGGAGGTGGAGGCGGTATCAGGCGCTCCGCGCGGCGAGGTGGTGCGCGTGCTCCTGAAAGCGCTCTCGACGAAAGACGCCGCGGGGTCGCTCTCGGCGATTCAGCAGGCGGTAGAGGAGAATTTCGATATGCGCACACTCGTGAAGCTGCTGATCCACCGGATGCGCGCGGTGCTCCTTATGCGCTTCGCGCCCGAATTGGCTGAGATACTTGCGCGAGAGTTGACCGAAGCCGATGTCGCCCTCGCTGCGGAAATCGCGAAGAATCCCGCGGTCACTTCGAATGCGCTTCGCGCAGTGCTCGAAGCGCATGCGCACATGGCGTATGCGGCGGTGCCGCATCTGCCGCTTGAGCTTGCTGTCATTGATATATGCGGAGAGGCGAAGCCGCAGTGAGAATGTCTTGAGGCAGTGTTATGGTCGCCCGATGTAGCCAGTGATCCACACTTCGAGTTTCTCTATAAAGGCGTGTACGTGAGGGAACTTGCGCGTGTGGTGTTCGATCCACGTGCGCACGGTGTCGGAGCCGATCGAGAGAAGAATGAGACCTATGGCGAGGAAAAGAAAACCCTGAAGAAAGGGGAGTGCGAGCCCCGCAAGCCCGAGAAGTATGAAAACGACTCCGAAGGCGAGTATGACGATGCGCTTGAGATTCTTGTACATACGGACGGTCATACTACCATGCGCAGCGCGGAGTTTCCGAACCGCCGGAGGTTTGCTACTATCAACGCGTTCGGGGCGCTTTCGATGAGTTCCCCGACCTTTGGGGGATCGTCTAATGGTAGGACAACAGCCTTTGAAGCTGTGTATCTTGGTTCGAGTCCAAGTCCCCCAGCAAATCATATTACGCAACACATCTACGGTTTTTGACGTGTCAGACACTGACTTCCTACAAGAAACTGGGGGTTTGAAGATTCGGGGCGGCGCTACACGGACGAACGACATCGTATGAAGAGCGGCGCTCTACTGCCTGAGATGGATATGATCATTCGCGTCAAATAGGTGGGTGCGCCGACGTCTCAGCAGCTACAAGGACACCTTACGAAAAACCAATATGCAGGCTATACTGGATCCGTATGGCAAAACGACCAGATGTGGATATTAGAAGGAGGAAGTCGCGCTCGAAGAAGACCGCGAAGCGGCTCGCCGCCAAGCGCGCGATGCTCGAGGCAAAGAAAAAGCGCCGGTAGGCGCTTTTTCTCTAGAGACCGACCGATGCGAGAAATTCCTGCAGTTCGGTGCCGCGGATTTCGCGATGCTCTCCCGCTCGGAGCGCCCCCATCTGTATATTCATGATACGGGTGCGCTTCAGCTCGATTGCATGTAATCCGAAGAAGCCGCACATGCGTCGTATCTGATGCTTCTTGCCCTCGATGAGGATGATTGAGAATTTCTTTTCGCCCAGTATGCGTACCGTGCATGGCTTCGTGGTGTAGCCTCCGATGTCGACGCCGCGCTCCATCTTTGCTTTGAGATTTGTAGGGAGCGCGGTCGAGCATACGACCAGGTATTCTTTTTCGTGCGCGTTGTCGGGATTCAGTAGCGCGTCGGTGAGCCTGCCGTCGTCGGTGAGGATCATGAGTCCGTACGAATCTTTGTCGAGCCGCCCGAGAGGGAATACTCCTTTGAGCGGAGTGATCATCGCGATGTCTTCCTCGTTCCTTTGCGGAGAATGAGTAATGATGCCGCGCGGCTTGTGGTACGCGTAGTAGCGATGTTTCTTCTGACGGAAAAGTATTTTTACCGAATCGCCCTCTTGCACCTTGTCGCCAAGCTTCGCGGGCTTGCCGTTGATGAGGACCTTGCCTTTCTCGATGAGAGCATCCGCTTCGCGGCGAGTGCAGTATTTCTTTGAGGCGAGGTATCTATTGATACGCATGGGGTATGTCGGCAGGGGAGTGATCATGTGCGCCCAGTATAGAGCCTCATCCGGTTCTTTCGAAATCTCCGGTCGTGCTAGCATGCCCTCATGCTCATAGATGAAGTGGAAGTGCGGCTCGAGGCGGGGCACGGCGGTCGCGGAGCGGTCGCTTTCAACAAAGTTCGGCTCTCGCAAGGTCCGACAGGCGGCGATGGCGGTCGCGGCGGCAATATATATTTCGAAGCGGTCTCGGATGTGAGCGCGCTGCAATTTTTCTCCAGCAAGAAAGTCATCCGCGCGCAGAGCGGGGGAGACGGCAGAGGGCAATTCATCGATGGGAAAAGCGGCGCCGATATGATCCTCAAGGTGCCGCTTGGCACCACGATACGGAATCCCGATACAGGATTTGCCCGCGAGCTCTCCCTGCTCGGCGAGCGGGTGCTCGGCGCGGGCGGCGGAGTCGGAGGTCGCGGCAATTTCAAATTCCGCTCCTCCACCAACACGTCGCCGAAGGAATACACAGAAGGTTCTCCCGGTGATGTCGCGACGTACTGGCTTGAGCTCCGCCTCATCGCCGACGTGGGGCTCGTCGGGCTCCCGAATGCCGGCAAATCAAGTCTCTTGAATGAGCTTACTGCCGCGAAGAGCAAAGTGGCGAATTACGCATTTACGACGCTTGAGCCGCATCTCGGCGCCTACTACGAGATACTCCTCGCCGACATACCCGGTCTTATCGATGGCGCTTCGGAAGGTAAAGGACTCGGCGGGAAATTCCTCAAGCATGTCGAGCGCACAAAGACCATGTTCCATCTCGTGTCGGCGGAATCCGACGACCCGGTGCGCGATTACAACATCGTACGCAGAGAGCTCGATGCCTATAGCTCCGAGCTGACGCAAAAGCAAGAATACGTATTTCTCACAAAATCGGACGCAGTGTCTCCGGAGGAACTTGGCGAGAAGCTGAGCGCACTCAAGAAAGCGGGGATCAGTGCGGTGCCGATATCGATCCTCGATCCGGCAAGTATGAGAGAAGTGCAGACGATACTCAATACTTTCAAGGATCGATCGCGTGTAGATAAGTAGCTTCTGTGTCCTGCGACGAGATGAGATACTGCACGCAATGACGCGCACAGGTCCGACAATCCTGATTGTCTTAATATTTCTCGCTGCGCCGTTTGCGGTATCCGCAGGCTCGCAGACGTTCACCTCCTCCGGCTCATTTACCGTGCCGAGCTATGCGTCGCTCACCGTCACGCTGTGGGGTGGGGGTGGAGGTGGCGCAGCGGGAGGGTATTCGGGTAGCTCTGGTGGTTCGTCCGGTTTTGGCTCAGTTTCCGCAGGAGGTGGTAGCGGGGGCGCACTCCTGTCCGGAGGAGCCGGAGGCTCTGCGTCTGGAGGTGACTCAAACACGAGTGGTAGTTCAGGAGGCGGATTTAGTTCTTCCGTTAGCGGCGTCGGGGGAGCCAGTGGAGGTGGAAACGGCGCTGGTGGCTCTTCGGTATCGTGCGATAATCCTGGCAACGACGGTTCCGTTCCTGGCGGAGGGGGAAGCGGTGCCTGCGTAAACGAACAAGGAGCAGGTGGAGGTGGAGGGGGAGCAAAAGCTATCAAGACGTATACGATTGGTCAACTCACACCCGGTGCTTCCATAAGTGTTACGGTTGGCGCAGGAGGCGCTGGCGGGAATAATAGTACGCAAGCAGGAAATGGTGCGCGAGGCGAAGTGCAGATCACGTGGACCGACCCTGCCGCACCCACCGTCACTACATCCGCCGCGAGTTCGATCACGAGCAGTGCGGCGACGCTCAACGGCTCCATCACCGCGACCAATGGATCGGACGCGACGCAGCACGGCTTCGCGTTCTCGACCAATTCATCGCTCTCCTCCGGTGTCTCGACGACGACGCTTGGCTCAAAGAGTGGAACCGGCTCGTTTAGTGAAGTAGTTTCCGTGCTGAGCGCGAGCACCACTTACTACATCCGCGCGTATGCTACGAATTCGACCGGAACGGGGTATGGGAGCATTCAAAGCTTCACCACAAGCGCTCCCACGCTCACGATCAATGCCAATGTCACGGTGAGTGGCAACTTGAATACAAGCGGCGCGCTTTCGAAAGGCTCCGGCTCATTCGTCATCGATCACCCGCTCGATCCGAAAAATAAACTCCTCTACCACTCGTTCGTCGAATCGCCAGACGCACTTAATATGTACACAGGCTCTGCGACGCTCGACGAGCGCGGGGAGACGGTGATCGAGCTCCCGCGCTACTTCCTCGCACTCAATCGCGGCTTCACCTACCAAGCGACGGCGATAGGAAATCCAATGCCCGATCTTGCGCTCAAGCGCGGCGTGAAGAAGAAATACTTCGGACTATTCGGCGCTCCGACAGTTGTGTTTATGGGAGGCACTCCGGGCGGAGAGATCTCATGGATGGTGACAGGGATTCGCAAAGATCCGTTCATACTCGAAAATCCCATCGTGCCCGAAGTGCAAAAGGGTCCCGCCGCGCCGTATTCGCAGGGCATGTACGTGCATCCGGATGCCTACGCCACCTCGACAGATCAATGAGTATGAAAAAAATTCCCCTCTTCACGCTGATTATCCTCTTGTGCGGAGCCTCGCTCGCGTCCGCGGCGACGATCGCAGTCAACGCGAATTTTCTCAATACGAGCGACTTCTCGATCTCCGGCTCGGTTTCGAAGGGCTCTGGCACATTTGTCATCGACCATCCGCTTGATCCGAAAAACAAACTGCTCTACCACTCGTTCGTCGAGTCGCCGGATATGAAAAATGTGTACACGGGCGTGGCGACGCTCGACGGCCAAGGCGGCGCGACGATATCTTTGCCCGATTACTTCGGCGCGCTCAACAAAGAGTATCGCTATCAGATTTTGCCGTTGGGAGAGGCAATGCCGAGCTTGCATGTGGCAAAGAAAATCGACGGCAACACATTCTCGATAGCGGGCGGTGCGCCGCGTGGCGAAGTCTCATGGATGGTGACGGGCATCCGCAAAGACCCGTACGCGCTCAAACACCCTATTCTTCCCGAGGTCGAGAAGGGACCGAAGGCTTTGATGAAAAAAGGGGAGTGCGTCTTTGATCCGCTATGCGAATAAAAACCCTCTTTTTGCTGGCGGTGTTTGTACTTTCGCAGATCACGCTTGCGCCTTTCGCGTACGCGATCACCTGCGGCGCTGGCACCGACATCGGCGGCGGACAATGCCGCGCATTCCTCACATCAGGCACGTCGTGGAGTGTGCCGAGCGACTGGAATTCTTCGAGCAACAGTATTGAAGTTATCGGAGGCGGAGGCGGCGGCGCGGGTCCGTATGTAAACGATCCAACTTATTCTGCTGGTTCTGGTGGAGGCGGTGGTGGGTACTCTAAAACGACGAATGTGAGTCTTACACCGAGCGGATCGGTGACGTATGCGGTTGGATCGGCGGGGAGCGCTGGCGCGATTAATTCCAACGGTGGCACTGGTGGCGACACTTATTTTTGTAATTCGACATCAAACTGCACTTCCATTTCTGGTTCTGCAGTCGTGGCCGGGGCGAAGGGCGGATCGCCTGGGGCAGTTAGTAACTCTTACGTCGATGCAGCCGGAGGGGCTGGCGGATCTTCGTCAAGCGGCATCGGCAGCACGAAGTACTCTGGTGGTAGCGGTGGAGCCGGACGGATCACAGGACACGATACCTTCAGTGTTCGAGGAGCAGGCGGAGGTGGTGGCTCTGGCGGTAATACCGCAAACGGGTCAGCGGGTACCGCTGGTTACCTAACGGGTGGAAGCACCGTAAGTGGTCCCGGTGGTGCAGGCGGAGCGACGAACGGGGGTTCTGGAGGCACAGGAGGCGGCTATGGCTCCTTATCTAGCGTCGGAGGGAACGGTACTACATGGGATGCAACACATGGAGCAGGCGGTGGCGGTGGCGGCGCTGGATACAACGGAGATATTCAAGGTACTGCTGGAAGCGCAGGCGGCAATTACGGTGGTGGCGGCGGCGGCGGAAGTTATGCCTCCGGCTTGGGTGCGGGTGGTGGGGCGGGAGCGCAAGGCATCATCGTCATCACCTACGCTCCTTCCACGGCCTCGTCGAGGAATCTCAATGTTACGAAAAAAATCGCGGTCAACGGCAATGTGTCCGTAAGCGGCGCGATCTCGAAGGGCTCGGGCACCTTCGTGATCGACCACCCGCTTGATCCGGAAAATAAATTGCTCTACCACTCGTTCGTCGAGTCGCCCGACGTACTCAATATCTACGACGGCATCGCGACACTCGACGAGAGAGGGGAAGCGCGCGTGCGATTGCCCGCGTACTATGAAGCGCTCAATACCAATGCGCAGTATTTCCTCTCGTCGCTCGACGCTCCCTCATCAGGTCTCTATGTGAAAGAACGAGTCCGCGACAACGTCTTTGTCATCGCGGGAGGCAATGCGGGTCAGGAGGTTTCGTGGATGGTGACCGGCGTGCGGCACGATCCGTACATACTTGCCAATCCCATCATCCCCGAAGTCGAAAAAGGACCGGATCGGATCGTCGACAAGGGCGAGTATCTTTTCCCCGATTTTTATGCGCCACAGTCAGGGCTTTTCTCGCGCCTCATCTCGTGGCTGCGCAATTTGTTTTGAACCCATATGCTCATATGTTACTCGGTTTCTAATTTCGACCGAGTGTCAAAATCTCGGGGTCCGGGTCACCACGTTCTATCGCTGGCACGGCGGGTGGTACGTGTTCGTGGACCGCGGCGACGGCGTCTGGCTTGACCGCTGGTCGTTCGCGGGTGTCCCGCAAGAATTTTAGCCCTCGGGCTCTTGATTCTTTGCACTTGCACTCTGGGCTTTTGCCCTTGGCTCGGCGCTTCTGCGCCGAGCCTGAATTTTTGATAAAATAATCGCGGTAGTAGGTGAATACGCGGGCGGTCACGGCTTCCCGCTACCGAATCCAGTTTTCATACGGGGGCTTGACAGGGGGGCTGTGGTCTGATACCATTGGCGTTGTCTTACCTTCTCTATCGGTTTTCGTCTTGGGACTACCAAGGCCGCCCCGCAGTTAACTCGGGCGAACCTATCCCGAGAACAGTTCGACACACTATAAGGGTCCCTTAGAGGACCAAAGCCCGTACATCGGGCATATACAAATCTATGAGCGCTCACTTCAGAAATCAGCGAGGTCCGTCACGCGGACGCAGTTTTTCTCGTCCCGCACACCCCGGGCGGGGTGGGCGTTCGTTTGGTCGTCCGTCGTATGGCGGTCGGCATCGTCAGAGCCGACCGCACGGCGGCACTCGTATCGATGTATCTCGTTTCATCAACAAAGGGGCGACCGCCGATCATGTCGATGCGTACGTCCCGAAACATTCATTTATGGATTTTGAGATTGATCCGCGCATCAAGCACAACATCGGCGCAAAAGGATACACGACCCCGACGCCCATTCAGGATCAGGCGATTCCGCACATTCTTACGGGTCGCGATATCGTCGGTATTGCAAATACCGGCACTGGCAAGACGGGCGCTTTTCTTATTCCGCTCCTCGACAAGGTGGTCAAGGATCGCAGTCAGCGAATCCTTATCATGGTCCCGACCCGCGAGCTCGCGCTTCAGATCGAAGAAGAATACCGCGGCTTTGCCGCGGGCTCCGGCTTTCTTTCCGTGTGCGCAGTCGGCGGCGCTGCGATCGGTCCGCAGATTCGTCGTATGCGGGAGAATCCATACTTCGTTATCGGCACGCCAGGTCGCCTCAAGGATCTTATCGAGCGACGCGTGCTCGACCTTTCGCAATTCCGCACCGTCGTCCTCGACGAGGCTGATCGCATGCTCGACATGGGATTCATCCACGATATGCGCGAGATACTTGCGCACATGCCGAAAGAGCGCCACACGCTTTTCTTCTCCGCGACGCTTTCGCGCGAAATCGAGAATCTCATCGGCGCTTTTCTCAAAGATCCGATCCGCATTTCCGTAAAGACAGGCGACACCGCAAAGACTGTCGAGCAAGACATCGTACGGATCAACGGAAAGAACAAAATCGACGTCCTCCATGATCTTCTTGCGCAGCCGGAGTTTGATAAGGTGCTCATCTTCGGTCGCACCAAGCATGGCGTCGAAAAACTCTCGAAGATGCTTGTCGAACGCGGCTTCAAGGCAGCGTCGATCCATGGCAACAAAACGCAGAGCCACCGCCAGCGTGCGCTCGGCGCTTTCAAGCAGGACCAGATCCAGATTCTTGTCGCGACCGACGTCGCCGCGCGCGGTATCGACGTCGCGGGCGTGAGTCATGTCATCAATTACGATCTTCCGACGACCTACGAAGACTACGTGCATCGTATTGGTCGCACCGGTCGCGCGGGGAAGCGCGGCAAGGCGCTCACCTTCATCGAATAATCGGATACCATTCACCGCACGTACGCTATGTCGAAGAATTTCATGAAAAACGGAAAATGGATCGAGAAGACGAAGGCTCCCGCCGTCGTCCTCTGCTCATGCGGCAATAAATACATCAAGACGCGACCGCGCCAGAAAGAGTGCCTCTCCTGCGCAGCGGCGAAGAAGGTCGGTGTCTCCGCATAATCGCGAGCAAACGCATGTGGTATACTGCGCTGCATACGAGTGGCGCAGTATTTTCGTATGAGCAAATCACTTCCTTTTATGATCGGCATTGTCCTTGTGGCGGGCATAGGCTGGGTCGCCTACTCGAAGATGCAGCAGACGAGTGAGCCGGCGGTGCAGACCGCCCCTTCAGGTACGACCAGCACATCGACCGGCACAGCAGGGCAGTACACGGTGGCGGATGTGACAGCGCACAAAGATGCATCGAGCTGCTGGACGATCATCGGCGGCAGCGTCTACGACCTTACGGCGTGGATTCCCCAGCATCCCGGTGGCGCTGGTGCGATCGTCGGTCTGTGCGGTCATGACGGGACGGCGGCATTTCAAGGTCAGCACGACAGCGCGAAGAAGCAGGCAGATATTCTCGCCACTTTTAAAATCGGGGCGCTCACACAGTAGGTATGGTGTCTCAATCGGCACGTGCGCGCTACGCTCCCACAGTGCTCCGTATCGGGCTTGCCGCGCTTTTTTTGTGGTTTGGATTCTCGCAATTTTTCGATCCGGGCTCGTGGATGTCTTGGGTACCTGCATGGGCGCCTGCGTTTAGCGGTATGAGCGTCTACAACATCGTCATCTTCAACGGAGCGTTTGAGATTATCGCGGGAGCCGCTCTCGCTTTCGGTGCGCTCACCCGGTGGATCGCGCTTCTCCTCGCGCTTCACATGTTGATCATCACGGTAGAGATCGGGATGACTCCCATCGGTGTGCGCGATTTTGCGATAACGATGTCGACGCTCGCGCTCGCGCTTTTCGGATCAGACGATTTGACCGCGGATCGAGTGCTTTGCGCAAGGCGGTCGGAAGAGACCGTATAATTACTCAATGCCTGATTCTCCGTGGGAGCGCGCACGGCAGCAGCTGCGTGTCGCTGCAGCGCGCCTTTCGCTCGATCCGCTTGCGCTCGCGCGGCTGCAGCACCCGGATCGCGTCATCGCGGTCTCCGTGCCCCTGAAGCGGGATGACGGAAGCGTGAGCACGTACGACGGGTTTCGCGTACAACACAATAATTCGCGCGGTCCCTACAAAGGAGGTTTGCGCTACCATCCTCGTGCCGATCTCGACGAAATGAAAGCGCTCGCCTTTTGGATGACGATGAAAAACGCGATCGTCGATGTTCCTTTCGGCGGAGGGAAAGGCGGCATCGCGGTCAATCCAAAAGAGCTTTCCGAAGCCGAGCTCGAGCGTCTCACTCGCGAATTTACGCGCAAAATGCTTCCTTTCATCGGACCGAATCTCGATGTGCCCGCGCCGGACGTGAATACCAATAGCCGCATCATGCATTGGATACGCGACGAGTATGCGAGGCTCACAGGCAAAGACGCGCCGGCGGTCGTCACGGGAAAGCCGGTCGAACTCGGCGGATCCGAAGGTCGCACCGAAGCGACGGGGCTTGGCGGCGTCTATGCGCTGATGACGATTCTCAAAGAGCGCGGCGCAGATCACCGAGGCATGACGGTCGCGATACAGGGATTTGGGAACGTCGGCGAATACGTCGCGCGTTTTCTTCAGCAAGAAGGTTTCAAGATTGTCGCGCTTGCCGATTCGAAAGGCGGCGTGTACATCCCCGAAGGCATCAAGGATCTTGATGCCATACAGGCGTGCAAGGAAAAAAGCGGGAAGCTTGCGGGGTGCTACTGCATCGGCTCCGTATGCGATATCGCGCATATCGAAGAGCTCGGCGGGCGCGACATCTTTCCCGATGAGGTGCTGACGCTCCCGGTCGATATCGTCGTCCCGGCGGCGCTTGAGAATGCGATTACCAAGGACAACGCGGATGCTCTCAAAGCGAAGATCGTGCTTGAGATGGCAAACGGTCCGACGACCATCGAAGCGGATAAGATCTTGCAGGCGAAGGGGATTGAGGTGATCCCCGACATTCTCGCGAATTCGGGCGGCGTCGCGGTCTCGTACTTTGAGTGGTTTCAAAACGTGAATGAGGAGAAGTGGAAAAAAGAAGATACTCTACTTCGTCTCAAAGAAAAGATGGAGGCAGCGACATGTGCTGTCTTGGAAGTAGCCGAAGAGTACAAGGTCAACCTCCGCGAAGCGGCATACATCCTCGCGCTAAAGCGTCTGGTGCCGTAAGTCTCTTATGAACAAACGAGCTGTCATCTTTGATTTCAACCGGACTCTCTACGATCCCGATTCGGGAGCTTTGTATGAGGGCGTCGTGGAATTACTCGAAAACCTCAAAAACGAACGGCGCCTCTTTTTATTCGAATGGGGGTCTGACACGCTAATAGACTAGAATACGTGGTATTATATTTGCGTGGCACGACCTCCGCGCATCGATTTGGGCGATTACGTCTACCACATCATCAATCGTGCCAATGGTCAGCAGAGAATATTTCATACGGACGACGACTACTGCGACTTCGAATATCTCCTGAACGAAATCCGCGAGACATATGACGTGCGCATCCTCGCATACGTCATCATGCCGAACCATTGGCATTTGCTGCTCTACACCAAAAAAGACGGCGACCTCTCTAAATCCCTTCAATGGCTCGGCACATCCCACGCACGTCGGCACCATGCGAGGAAAAAGACAACCGGCGGTGGGCATCTATATCAAGGACGCTATAAATCGCTTCTTGTTGAGAATGATCATCACCTGCTCACGGTCTTGAAGTATATCGAGCGCAATCCCGTACGGGCAAAGCTCGCGAGAGTGGTCGAGGAGTGGCGATGGGGAAGCGGGTATCGGCGCACGCGTGGCACGAACGCAGAAAAGAAGCTTCTTGCAGATCCTCCGACGCTACTTCCTAGAAATTACGCGAGCTGGATTAATACGCCCGAGCCAAGCGAAGAGTTGGCGGACGTTCGCCGTTCGATCAAAAAAGGTGTACCATATGGCGAAGTACTGTTGCCCGAGAATATCACAACATAAACTGGGCATTTTCCTGGTGTCAGACCCCAAAGACCATCAGGGAGCGGGCGTCTGAGGTGCGCAGTGTCTGACGCGGGCTGGGAGATCTATCCAACATGCGCTCACGCGCGAAGTGGTATACTCGGATCTATGAGAGAGTGGCTTGTCCTTATCGTCGTCGTGGTCGCCATCGGATCTGGTGTCGCGTACTACACCAACACGAGGCACGAAGTATCCACGCCCGCTATCCAAGAGCCGCAGATCATCCCAGGCATTTCCTCGATCGAGTATCGCGATACCGAGTACGGCTTCAGTATCGAATATCCAGAGACCGCGAGCTCGTCGGCGGTGGATTTCGAGGGATATGTGCCGCTTACGCAGACACCCGTCATGTCTTTCGTCCTTCCGTCGTCAATGGGAGAAGGCACCAATCTTTCGGAAGCCGGCATCTACATCGGTGCGACGACGACTCCCGATGTGGTCGCGATCTGCAGTACGTCATCGATCGGCGTGGGCGAGACGTTCGTCGGGACGACCTCCATCAATGGTGCGTCATTCGGAGTTTTCA
The DNA here is from genome assembly GCA_903858755.1 of uncultured bacterium. GTDB lineage: Bacteria > Patescibacteriota > Minisyncoccia > Phycocordibacterales > UBA2100 > UBA10103. Next base: position 13,490 of record CAIOKC010000031.1, read on the forward strand.
CATCGGCAGAAGTGGCGGCGGGAAATATCTACGAAGCGACGGCATTCCGCGCGGTGCATGCTGGCAGGTGCCTTGAGATCGTCGAGCTTTTACATTTCACCACCATCGCCAACTATCCCGAAGGCTCCGTCGCCGAGTTTGATACAGCGACATTCCAAGGGTACCTTAGGAAGATGGTCGATAGCCTCAAGCTGATTTGATACGGTACACAAAACACCCCTCGAGGGGTGTTTTGTTTTGTGTAGTCGAGGATTACATCGACGCATCTTTTTTCAGCCACATCTCATCGAGCGAGTACTTTCCCGCGCCGGTGATCATGACGGAGCACGCTGCGGCGAAGATAAGCATGATGTACTCATAGCCGCCGCCCGCGATGGAGAAGCCATTGGACATATGCACCGTGAAAAAGGCGACGACCGCGACGATGACTGCGAATTTTGACGCCCAGTGCGTCATGAGTCCTGCGATGAGGAGCAGCCCAGCGACGATCTCGCCATACGCAAGGATGTAGGCGAATAGCGTCGGGAGAGGGAAGCTAAGGCTCCCGAGGAATCCTGAGACTCCGGGGATACCCGTCGAGAACACCTTGTCGTAGCCGTGCCACACAAAAATAATACCGAGCGCGAGTCGCACGACGAGCGGAGCCCACGCATGGCAAGCCCCCGTGCAGTCGCACTTCATTAATGTATTCCACATAGTAATGCCGCTGATTAGGAGTAATTGCTCAGAGTATACCCCGGATTTTCAGCATGTGCGCAAGGGTGCGACAGTGGAGATATTCTTCTGGACGCTGACCCATCTTTCTTGTAGTCTGTCCTGATGTCATACGCACCCAGCGAGAAAATCTTAAAAAAGTACGCCGATGTCTTGGTCAATTTCGCGCTCGGCGGAGGGAAGGGGATACGGAAAGGCGAAGTGGTGCGCGTCTCCGCGTCTGAGAGCACGAAGCCGCTCTTCACTGCGGTCTGCAACGCGATTGTCGATGCGGGTGGGCACGTCATATCGAATTATTCTCCCGACGACGAGCGCGGCGATAAGCGCCGCGCCGAGAGCTTCACGCGCTACTTCTATGAGCACGCGCAGCCGCACCAGATCGGTTTTTTCCCGGAGAAGTATCTCAAAGGGCTCGCCGACCAAATCGATCATTCGATATTCCTCCTTGCTGATGCGGATCCGCATGCGCTCAAAGGCGTCGACCCCAAGAAAATCATGCAACGCGGTGTCGCGCTGAAGCCGTACAAGGATTGGCTCAATCAAAAAGAGTGGAAAGGGAAATTCACGTGTACGATCGCACTCTATGGCACCCCCGCGATGGCGAAGGAAGCGGGCTTGAGCGAGAAGGAATACTGGCAGCAGATCATCAAGGCGTGCTTCCTCGATGAGGCGGACCCGATCGCGAAGTGGAAGCGCGTGTACCGCGAGATCGAGGATTACCGCTCAAAGCTCAACAAGCTCTCGCCCGCGATCGATCGCCTGCATGCGGTCGGACCCGACATGGATCTCTGGATAAAGCTCGGCGAAAAGCGCCACTGGCACGCGGGAAGCGGTCGCAATATCCCCAGCTTCGAGATTTTCACATCGCCGGATTGGCGCGGCACTGAAGGCTGGATCAGATTCAACCAGCCGCTGTATCGCTACGGCTCCAAGATCACGGGCATCGAGCTCGAGTTCAAGAATGGTCTTGTCGTGAAGTCCAAAGCGAAGACCAATGAAAAGCTCCTCAAGGAAATGATCGCCACCAAGCATGCCGACAGGATCGGCGAATACTCGCTGACCGACAAGCGCCATTCGCGCATCACCACATTCATGGCGGAGACTCTCTTCGATGAGAATATGGGCGGACCTTTCGGTAATACGCATCTCGCGCTCGGCATGAGCTACCGCGATACCTATGCGGGCGATGTGAGCAAGCTCACCACCAAAGAAGCGGAGAGGCTTGGATTCAACGATTCGTCGGTGCATACCGATATCATCTCGACGACCCGCCGCACGGTGACGGCGCATCTCAAGAATGGAAAGACCAAAGTCATCTATAAAGACGGTCACTTCGTCTTATGATATCGGGAGATACGATCTCCCGACATGCTATGAGCAGGATTTTTATAGAACAACTGAGGGTGAAGGGGAAGCATGGCGTATCGGATGCGGAGCGCGAGCGCGAGCAGGAATTCCTGCTGGATATTTCGATAGATTTCGACACGCGCGCGGCGGTGGCGAGCGACGATCTGAAAGACACGGTGGATTATTCGTATTTTCGCAATGCGGCGAAAGAGGTGGTCGGAAAACGCTCTTTCAAGCTGCTTGAAACGCTCGCCGATGCGATCGCTCAGAAAGTACTCGAAGACAGCCGAGTCACAGCCGTGTCCGTCTGTATCCGCAAAACAGAAATGTATACTGATTGTATACCCGGCATCACCATTGCCAGGACTCGAGCATGAAAACAATATACCTGGTGCGACATGGGCAAAGCGAATCAAACGTCGGAGAAATCCAGCGAGAGAGAGCTTCTCAGCTTACTCCGCACGGACACGAGCAGGCAAAGATTCTCGCAGAGCGATGCCGCAATTTGCCGATAGACCTTGTCGTGTCGAGCGGATTTCCTCGTGCACATGATACGGCTCGGCATATCGTTGAAGCGATTCAGAAGCCGTATGAAGAAGCGGAGATGTTCGGTGAGCGGCGTCCTGCCTCGAGTACGGTGGGCTTGAAGCGCACCGACGCTGTATTGGTTGCATACGAAAAAGACTTCTGGAGTTCTTTCCATGATCCTGAGTGGCGGTACGAGGATTCGGAAAATTTCGCAGATCTCAAGATCCGTGCCGCGCGGTGTCTGGAATACCTGATCGCGAGACCCGAGGAAAACATCTTGGTCGTCGGGCATGGGCTCTTTGTACGCGTCCTTATCGCGTACATGGCATTCGAAGAAGAGCTGACGGGCACGGAGTGCCTCAGGCTTATGCGCTTCCTCGCCACAGAAAATACTGGCATCACCGTTGTGACCTATGAGCCTGAGCGCTCCCGCGGCGAATGGCACATGCAGACGTGGAACGACCATGCGCATTTGGGATGATTATCCACTCGCGCCGTCGGGAAGGCGGTGGTAGACTGACCATCCCATGCACGTCTCAATCCCCACAGGCTCGCTCAAGTTCATCATCGGCTGGACCGCCGTCTTTCTTTTTCGCCTTATCCCATTTCGCCCGCCGAATTTCGAGCCCATGCTCGCGACCGTCATGCCGTTCTCAAAGCGCTACGGTCTTGTGGGCAGTTTCGTATTCGGCTGTCTCGGCATCATTCTTTTTGACGCGGTCACCAGCGGATGGGGTTACTGGACGTGGACGACGGCGCTTTGCTACGGAGTGCTCGGCGTCGCCGCGCATTCATTTTTCAACACGCGGGAGGCGAACATAAAGAATTTCCTCCTCTTCGGTGTGCCGGCGACGATCCTGTACGATGCTATCACGATGTTCATCGGTCCCCTGTTTGAAAATCAGACGGTCGCGCTTGCGATCGCGGGGCAAATACCTTTTACCGCGATGCACCTGCTCGGGACGATCACATTCTCGATCTTCCTTGCGCCGGCGCTCTATCGCTGGGTGATACAAAACGACGCGCTTGAATTTTCTTTCGGCGCGCGGCGAGAGCGGGCTATCTGAATTTCTCCACCGCGCGGGTCCCGACCCATGCGAAGAATGCACCGAGAGCGTATCCTGCAAGTACGTCCGATGGGTAGTGGACTCCGAGGTAGATTCGGCTGAATCCCACGGCGAGAATGATCGCTCCGCATACAGATGCGAGCGGCATCCGCCATTGCCGCGGCGCGAGCCGTAATGAGGCGAAGGCGAGAAAGCCGTACAGCGCCGCGGAAGCCGCTGCGTGGTTGCTGGTAAATGAAAAGCCCGTCTCCACTACCGCGTGCCATTCGACAGGGGGACGCGCTCGCTCGACGATTCTTTTCACCAGCTCGCTCGTCGCGATCGATCCGCCGACCGACACAAGAAGCCCCACCGCATATGCCTGGTACCCTCTATGCCAGAAGAAGAGGCATGCGAGTGCGGATATGCCGACAACGGCAGGACCGCTGCCCAATTCTGTCAGTATCGAAAGAAGACGCACTCCAGCCGGAGTCTGCATCCCGATGATCGGGTGCAGCAGCGCCGCATCGAGCGAGGCGATGGCATTCATAGGAGCGCAGAGATCTGCGGAATGAATATGATTAGACCGACGAGAAGCGCGGCGAAGCCGATGAGTGCGGAAGCGAGCGCCCCGATGTCTTTGATGCGACCGATTTTCGGATGATGCTCGGCGATGAGCGCGTCGCAAATTTCCTCGATCGCCGTATTGAGAGCTTCGGTCGCAAGCACCGCGCCCGTCGCCATAATGACGAACATCCACTCGATGGGGGAGATGCCGCAGTAGAATCCGAGGGCAAAGGTGAAAGCTCCGGCGAATACCTGAAGACGGAAGCTGAATTCCTCGCGCCACACGTATCCGATCGCGGCGATAGCGAGGATGAGATTATCCCACTTCTTACGGAGCATGCCGATTAGTATATACTGCCCCGTATGAAGCGCCCAACGCATCGCTATGCTTGAAGTACTCGCCGCCTCACTCCTCGTCATGCTCGCGTCCCTTTCGGGGAAGCTTGCTACGTGGCGGCATGCGGGTCCTCTCGTCGAGAGGAATCTGCACTTCCTCGTGAGCTTCGCTGCAGGCGTGCTGCTTGTGATCACATACAATCTCGGGCAGGAGATCGTGGATCACGCGGGCTCGCTCACGTACGGTTTTCCGTGGATCGTCGCAGGCGCGCTCGCCATCGTGGTGGCATTCCGATACCTTCCGACTTTTCATCACCACCACGATGCGGATACGCACGATCACTCGCACTCTCACCTTGATGCGAATCGAATCCTTCTCAGCGACGGCATCCACAATATCGGAGACGGCGTCGTCATTGTCGCTTCGTTCGCTGCATCGCCTCTTCTCGGTATCGCGAGCACGATCAGTATTCTCATTCACGAGACACTGCAGGAGATATCTGAGTTTTTCGTGCTGCGAGAGGCAGGTCTTTCGGCTCGTATGGCGCTCGTCTACAATTTTCTCGTCTCCTCGACCATCCTTATCGGCACGATTGGCGCGTATTTCCTTCTTGAGAGATTCGAGGCATTCGAAGTGCCGCTCCTCGGTCTTGCGGCAGGCTCGTACCTTATCGTGGTCTTCCACGATCTCATCCCGCACTCCCTGAACAAAGCGAAAGAAAAAGGGCACTACGTACGGCACGCCGTCTTCTTTGTCGTCGGTGCGGCTCTCATGACGTTGGTGGTCGCCTTTCTTCCTCATATGGAAATATGACCGCCTGATATCCACGAAAGAGGTGTGCGCTTTGTCCCGTATCTGATAGGCTGCTGGAGATGTCTGAAGATACCGCATCCGAAGATTCTAAAATCGGTATTGCAATTCTCGATATCCCGCTGGGATGGTCGGAAAAGGTGCTCGCCTCAAAACGATTGGCGAACATGCTCATCTTGGCATGCATTATCGCGACCGCGATCGTCTTTTTCGGTATTGCTGTCTTCGCCACGAATCTTTTTGCCCCCGCAAGCGCGGCGCACATCCCCTACGAGCAAGCGGACGCGCCGAATCGCTAGGAATTTGGTATTATAGCGTCATGTCAGAGGCGGATATCCGGGCGGAGCGGCTGAAGAAGCTCGCAATACTGGAAGAGGCAGGGATGGCAGCCTACCCGGCTCGCTCCGAGCGCGACACCTCGGTCGCGGATTTTCTCGACTCATTCGACGCGCGCGAACAGAGCGGCGGATCGCAGACGCTCGGCGGTCGTGTGATGTCGGTGCGGGGGCAAGGCGGCATTATGTTTGCCGATCTTTTCGACGGTTCGGCTTCGCTCACTGCAGGCGGCGCGGGCAGGGCGCAGCTTGTCTTGCAAGAATCGGAGATGGACAAGCGACACTTCCAGCTTTTTGCGTATGCGGTCGATGCGGGGGATTTCGTGCAAGCGAGCGGTACTGCATTCAAGACGCAGCGCGGGCATCTGTCGCTCAAAGTGTGCGAATGGAAGATGCTCTCCAAATCTCTCTTGCCGATGCCCGACGAATGGTATGGTGTGAAAGACGAGGAGCTGAAGCTGCGCCAGCGCTATCTCGACATCCTTTTGAACGAAGATGTCCGGCAGATGTTTGAGCGCCGCAGCCGCTTTTGGCAGGCGGCGCGGGATTTTTATACCGAGCGCGGATTTCTCGAGGTAGAGACGCCGGTGCTCGAGACTTCGCCGGGGGGCGCGGACGCGCGCCCCTTCAAGACGCATCACAATGCGCTCGATATCGACGTCTTCCTCCGCATTTCATGCGGCGAGCTCTGGCAGAAGGAGCTGCTCGTCGCGGGATTTCCCAAGGTCTTCGAGATCGGTCGCATCTTCCGCAACGAAGGGCAATCGCGCGAGCATTTGCAGGATTACACGCAGCTCGAGAGCTACGAAGCATTTGCCGATATGCGCTCCGGCATGCTCTTCGTGCAGGATCTCTATCGCTACATCGTGAAAGAAGTGTACGAGAAATACACATTCGAGATCCATGGTCATACGGTGGATTTCGCCGGTGAGTGGGAGGTATTGGATTTCTCCGAGCGTATACAAAAAGAATTCGGCATCGACCCGATCGCGTGCAGCGAGGAGGAAGCGATACAGGCGGTGCGCGATGCGCAGATACAGGTGGGAGAGAAGCTCAACACATCCCGCGCAGTAGATCACTTGTGGAAACACATCCGCAAGACGATCTCGGGTCCCGCGTTTCTCACGGGCGTCCCTGTATTCCTCGAGCCGCTCGCGAAGCGCTCAAGCGAGAATCCGGATGTGGTGGAGCGCATCCAAGTACTCATCGCGGGCTCGGAAGTGGGCAAGGGATACAGCGAGCTCAACGACCCGCAGGATCAACGCGCGCGATTCGAGGAGCAGCAGAACATGCGCGACGCGGGCGACGACGAAGCGCAGCGGCTCGACGAAGAGTACGTGCGCGCCCTCGAATACGGCATGCCGCCGGCATTCGGCTTCGGCGTCTCCGAGCGCCTCTTCGCGTTTCTTGAGAATCGCCCCGCGCACGAGACGCAGATTTTCCCGCTCTTGCGACCGAGATCATAAAAAGAAAGAGGGTCGCCGCAAGGCGACCCCCCATCATGCTCATCCCTCGCTCTTGTTTTTCTTGCCGTGCCCGTTGATAAACTTCGGGCACAATCTCGCATCGCGGATGCGCCGAGCCGCGCGCCTGCGCTCGCTTTCCTGCCGCGCGCCCGGCTTGGTTTTGTTGCCGAGCGGCGAAGGTTTGTCCTTCGCGCGCCGCAGGCGGATGCCGAGCCCCACGAATAGCGCATTGACCATCTGCGGGTACGGACAGTCATTGACGAAGCGGTCGCGAACACCGACGCGCAAGTTTTTGTTCTGGTGCGCTTTGGCGATGATCTCGAGCAGTTCGTCCCAGTCCTGTTCGCTGCGCGCATTATTCATGCGCCGGTGCAAGCGGGTGTCGAATTCCGCATTCAACAGCTCCGTGTTGACGCTGGGACGCGTGGTCGAAGCAACGGTATCGGTGTGCATGGGCTTAATCTCCCTGTGAAAGAGACCTCGCGGCGGGGGGTCTCACTAACCGACATTCTACTATAGCGATGCAACGTTGTCAAGACGCTTGACGCAAGCTCGTCAAGATCGTATAAATCGCGCGGGATCAATCCGCAGACACTGGGAGACCAACATGAGCCTTCTTACGAAGCTCAATGACGAACTGTATGAATGCAACTTGCCCGAGGCGGCGAAGTTGCTGGGCAAGAGCGTGTGTATCTCGGTCGAAGATGGAAAGGGTATCATCGCGCCTTGCCTTATCGTTGCGACAGTCGACGCTATCCTCTACGACAGCGAAAACTGTACTGTCTTGACGCTCAGCTACAGGCCGTCGGAACCGTGTATGTATCGCTTGCAAGAGGTATATTTCGGTCTCGATAGAATACCAAGGGTTTCCTTCTATGGCCCCCTTGATGATCCCGAGGAGTCGCCGGAATACCTGCATCTCGACTGTACCATCACGCTTATTGAATGATGGTAGATGAGGCGGGCGCACTCGTGCGCCCGCCTCCCGCTTTTTGCTATAGTGCCCGCATGAGCCGTGAAGAATTCGAGAAGCTCGTCGAAGAGGGATTCGAGCGGTTGCCGGATTGGGTGCGGCAGAAGATCAGCAATGTCGCGCTTTTGATCGAAGATGAGCCGTCGGCGGAAGATAGGAAGATGCAGGGCGTATCGGATGAAGAGACCCTGCTCGGTCTCTATAAAGGCATTCCGCTTTCAGAGCGCGGCGAGCACTACGGCGTCGGCATGACGATGCCGGATACGATTACGCTCTATCAGATTCCGATTGAGGAAGCCGCGCGCGAGGATGGTCTTCCTGTCGCAGAGGTCATCGCAGAGACCATCTGGCACGAATTCGCGCATCATTTTGGGATGGACGAGGGAGAGGTGAGGGAGCGCGAGCAAAGACGTTTTTGAGGTGTGGTATAAATGTGGGATGGCAAAACTCTCGGAAATCCTCCGCGAACGCGGCTACGTCTACCAGCACTCCTCCGAGAAGCTCGAAGAGATCACCGATGGCGCGAAGCGCACCGTTTACCTCGGGGTAGACCCGACCGCAGATTCGATGCATGTGGGACATCTCACGGGCATGCTCGTCCTTCGCCGCTTTCTCGAAGACGGGCACAAAGTGATTTTGCTCACGGGCGGCGGGACGGGGATGATCGGAGATCCGGGCGGGAAAAGCGAAGAGAGAAATCTTCTCGATGCGGAGACGCTTGCCGCAAATGCGGAGGCGGTCTCCAAGCAGATGCGGAAGGTATTTGGCACCGACGACATCATCGAAGAGAATAATCTCGCATGGCTCGGCGAGCTCAGGCTTCTCGATTTTCTCCGCGATATCGGGAAGCATTTCACGGTCAATGCGATGATAAAGAAAGACATCGTAAGCGAGCGGCTCAAGAAAGAATCTCCCATCTCATTTACCGAATTCAGCTACGCGCTTTTGCAGGGATACGATTTTCTCCACCTCAATGAGAAATACGGATGCGACGTGCAAGTCGGCGGCTCGGATCAGTGGAGCAATATCCTCACCGGCGTCGAATTCATCAGGAAGAAGACGGAGCAGACCGTCTATGCGTTTACGTGGCCGCTGGTGGTAGACAAGGCGACCGGCAAGAAATTCGGCAAGAGCGAGCAGGGGACCGTGTGGCTCGACGCCGCGAAGACCTCTCCATTCCAATTCTACCAATTCTGGCTCAATACGACCGATGATGCCCTCGGGGAGCTGCTCTTGAAGATGACGATGCTTGAAAAAGCCGAGATCGATGCGGCGCTCGAGCTTCATGCGCGAGATAAGAGGGAGCGGCACGGACAGAAGCTTCTCGCGCGCGAAGCGACGACCCTTGTGCACGGAGAGGCAGAGGCGGTGCGGGCAGAGCAGGTGTCGCTCGTGCTTTTTGGTGAGGCGGCGCTTTCAAGCTTGGATGCGGAAATGCTCGACACATTGAAGCGCGCTGCGCCTTCGTACGAGACGAAGGGCGGAGCCGCTATTGTCGACATACTCGTGGGCGCAGGGCTTGCGAGCTCCAAAAGAGAGGCGCGCCAATTCCTCGCGGACAAGGCAGTGTCGCTCAACGAGCGCGAGATCGATGAGAGCTACGTCGTCGCCCCGGAGGATTTCCATCAAGGCGTGGCTCTTCTCAAGCGAGGAGCGCGCCACGTGTGCGTGCTGGTGTATACTGAGTGAGTAGCGATATTTCATATGGATACACATGGTGAAGGAAAAAAGAGATTTTCTCATACGCGCGGGCATCCGCCCCGCGTCGCTGCGCGCCTTGAGGGCGTGGTGAAAAATCGCGGGACGAAGCCGAAGAAAAAAGCGGTCCGCAGCCATCGGGGGAAGGGGAAATGAGTATGCGAGAGCGGTCGCGCTTGGCGCGACCGCTCTCGCATATCCCCCTCTATTGCCTCTTGCAATGCGCTGGGATATGCGTATGATTATCGGTAATCACGCAATCACTTGCGTGAGTCTGCGCACAAACAGAAATAGGAGAACGCAGTGAAGCCACTCCATTCGGTTCGCGAGCCAGGTCAGGGGCTCCTCCCCGGTCCGCGTGGGCGTATCCACGGCGAGACTGTGGTCGACCGCATCAAGCGCCGGCAACAGGAGTCGCAATCGCCCTCGGGCGAAGATGCGACCGAGCAGAGACAGCAAGGCGACTGACCAAGAAGCGTCGCCGCAATAGAAAAGTTCTTTCGACTTGCCCCACTCGGCTTCCGAGTGCGGGCGCATTTTTTTGTCCGATCTGGTACAGTGGGTTCGTGAAATTCAAAATCAAATCGGAGTATGCGCCTGCCGGTGATCAGCCGAAGGCGATCGAATCCCTCGTGGAGGGGCTCAAGGAAGGAAAGCGCGACCAGACGCTCCTCGGCGTGACGGGCTCGGGCAAGACCTTTACCGTAGCAAACGTCATCGAGAAGTGGCAGAAGCCGACGCTCGTTATCGCGCACAACAAGACGCTTGCCGCGCAGCTTGCAGCCGAGTATCGTGAGTTTTTCCCCGACAATGCGGTGCATTATTTTGTCTCCTACTATGATTATTATCAGCCCGAGGCGTATGTGCCGGTGACAGACACGTATATCGAGAAGGAAGCACAGATCAACGAAGATATCGAACGTCTCCGCCACGCCTCGACAGAAGCGCTTCTTACGCGCAAGGATGTCATCGTGGTCGCTTCCGTCTCCTGTATCTACGGGCTCGGATCGCCGGAAGAGTATCAAAAAGTGAATCTCAAGCTGACCAAGGGAGAGGCGATGACGCGCGCGACGCTTACGCGCAAGCTTATCTCGATCTATTTCGAGCGCACGACCGGAGATCTCGCGCCAGGGACATTCCGAGCGCTCGGGAGCCACGTGGAAGTGATGCCGGCGAGCGAGCGCATCGTGTACCGCATCGATGTGTCGGCGGGGAAGATATCCGCGATAGAAGAAATCGACGCGACGACGCGCGAGATCGGCGCGAAGCACGATGCGGTATTTATATTTCCGGCGCGCCAATACGTGACGCCGAAAGCGGTGCAAGACGCCGCGCTCGCCGACATGGAGCTGGAGCTCGCCGCGCGCCTCAAAGAGCTGAACGCGGCGGGGAAGATACTGGAGGCGGAGCGCCTCAAGCGCCGCACGCGCCAGGATATTTCGATGATTCGGGAATTCGGCTACTGCAACGGCATAGAAAATTACTCGCGCCACTTTGACCGCCGAAAGCCAGGAGAGCCGCCCTACACGCTCCTCTCCTATTTTCCCAAGGATTTTCTCACCGTCATCGACGAGTCTCACGTGACGATCCCGCAGATCGGGGGCATGTATGCGGGCGACCGTTCGCGCAAAGATATGCTGGTTCAACACGGCTTTCGCCTGCCAAGCGCCGTCGACAACCGCCCGCTGCAGTTCGACGAATTCCAGGCGCGCACAGGGCAGACCATCTACACGTCTGCCACGCCATCGCGATTCGAGCTCGATCGAAGCGGAGTGCCCGTCGAACAGGTGATCAGACCGACGGGTCTTATCGATCCGAAAATCATCGTACGCCCCATCGTCTCCGACCAAGTTGTGCAAGTTAAACCTGCACAACGAGGACACGCTGGCGTTGGGAGTCAATACCAGTACCCGGGGCAGGTGAAAGATTTCATCGCCGAAGCCGAGGCGACGACGAAGCGCGGAGCGCGCTCGATGGTCACCGTCCTTACGAAGAAAATGGCTGAGGATCTTTCGCAATTCTTGGTGGAGAAAGGTATCAAGGCGCGCTATGTGCACAGTGACGTGAAAACCATTGAGCGCATCGAGATACTCACTGAATTCCGCAAGGGCGCCTTCGACGTGCTTGTGGGCGTCAACCTGCTTCGCGAAGGTCTGGATTTGCCCGAGGTCGAGCTTGTGGGAATCCTTGATGCGGATAAAGAAGGTTTTCTTCGATCAGAAACCTCGCTCATCCAGACGATAGGTCGCGCGGCGCGCAATGTGAACGGTACGGTGATCTTGTACGCTGATAGTTCGACCGGTTCGATGGAGCGGGCGATAGGGGAGACGAACCGTCGCCGTGAATTGCAAATCGCCTACAACAAAAAGCACAAGATCACGCCCAAGACTATCGAGAAGCGCATTCGCGATATCACCGGCGACATAGAACGGACCCGGAGGCGCGCGATCCAAGAGCTTGCCCGTATCGACTCTTCCGCATTCAAAGGCGACGCGAAGAAGCTTATCGCGGAAAAGCGCCGGCAGATGCACGATGCCGCCGACCGCCTCGATTTCGAGACAGCCGCGCTTATTCGTGATGAGATTCTAACGCTTGAGAAAAGCGTGAGAAAATAACAGCATGCAAGAGGTCACAGAGAATATGCCGTTGGCGCCGCTGACGACCTTCGAAATAGGCGGTGAGGCGCGGTATTTCGTGGAGGTACGGACCGAGGACGAGGTGCGAGAAGCGCTTGTGCGGGCAAAAGAAAAAAGCGTCCGTATCTGCATCCTCGCGGGAGGGAGCAATGTGCTCGTGCCGGATGAGGGTTTGGATGCCCTTGTCATCCGCATCGCGGGATCGGATTTTTCGTTTGCGGACACAGCATTGGCGGCAGATGCCGGATGTAATCTGCTTCAGCTTATCCGTGCCGCGGGCGAGAGGGGTCTTGGAGGCTGGGAGAAGCTCGCCGGCATTCCCGGCTCTGTCGGCGGCGCGGTGCGCGGCAACGCAGGCGCCTTTGGTTCCGAGACAAAAGATTTCGTGGTGCGCGTCTGCGCCTTGCACAGCGAGACAGGGGAGACCAAAGAATTCGCCAACGCGGAGTGCGACTTCTCGTACCGCCACAGTTTTTTCAAAGACAATCCCGAGTGGATCATTACGCGCGCATTCA
>CAIOKC010000032.1 GCA_903858755.1 uncultured bacterium
AAGATTTCTTCTGCGCGGAGGACGTCTTCCGGGGTCGTTATCTGGACCCAAAAGGTCGAGGGAATCGCATACAATGGGATGCCCAATTTCTTGGACGCGGCGACTGCCGTCTGCGGCAAACCAAACTCGTCGCTGCCTTCCGCTTTCGGGACCATGTCGATATCGAATATACGCGTGTCGAGCATAAAAAGATTCGTGCCCACAAGTCCGGCACCGCTGTGCATACCTTCTTCTATGTCAGTAATGCGGTTCTCCGCATCGACGATTACCTTGCCGCCGACGCCAAGCGGATCGCGCGTGGAGACCCCCATGGTCCACCCCTCCCGCTTTGAAGTGCCGCGGATGATGTCTTCTTGCGAATAAATGTCGTCGCCCATCATGACGAGGAATTGATGTTCGAGTATCGAGCGGGCGCGCCAGAGCGCGCCCGCGGTGCCATCGAGCTTCTCCTGCTCCACATACAAGATGCTGCGATCGCCGTAGCGCCCTCCGAAGCGGCTTTGTATCGAACCCCCGAAGTATCCGACGATGAGGATAATCTCGTCGACGTCGTTGGGCAGGATGTCGAATTTGTGCTCAAGCAGCGTCTTGCCGCTCACCTCAAGCATGACCTTCGGCGTGGAATCGGTGAGCTCGCCCATGCGCGAGCCGCGCCCTGCTGCGAGTATGACCGCTTGCATCCACGCATTGTACCAAACGAAAATCGCCCCCGTGGGGGCGATTTTCTCCATTACAGAAGCGGGAGCTCTAGTCGCGACTATGCGCAATTTCGCTGCGGATTCGCTCGATGGTGCGAGCGGCGGCTTCCTTGCCGCCGAGACCGAACGCCAAGCCGAACGCAAGCGAGAGCGCCACCACGAGACCAGTGAAAAGCGTCTGCAAGAACGTCGTCGCGATGCCCAGCTGCGTGAGCGCCGTCATCGCTGCAGTGATCCAGATCGCCCACTTGGCGACCGTCCCGGCGAGATTCGCCGCATGTGCGCCTGCTGCCCGCGCCGCGCCCGCCACGATACCTTTCACCGCCTCAGCGACGATCGCCGCAAGGATGAGGATAAGGACCGCGACGATGACTTGCGGCAGGTAGAACAAGACGACCTGCTGCAAGAAAATCGTGACTCTCGAGAGTCCCAAGATATCAAGAGACGCCACGAGGAAGACGACGATGACGAACCATTCGACAAGCGTGCCGAGGAAACGACCGATATCGAGAGAGAAGCCCGCCTCTTTCGCCGCTTCGTTCAAACCTGCCGCTTTGAGTGCGTCGTCGACGCGGAGAATCTTGACCACCTCCACGACCACGCGGTAGAGGATGACGGCGACGATCCACCCGATCAAAAACACGACGACTGCCGCGATAATCGCCGGCAAGTACTGCACGACAGTGAACCACAAGCTCACGAAGGAGCTCTGCACCACGTCTGCCGATTGCGTAACTATCATAGAGAAAGTATTACATTACTATGCTTTTAAGCATATTGTGTCTTCGCTCGGACGGTATGTAAGCAAGCTTCCATGTCGCTCCTCGCTAGCCACAATAAGGTTTTTAAAGGTATTCGACCCCTTTGTGCCCTAATGATAGCACTTGCGGGCAGAAGCTAGGTCGGCAATCGCGGGCGTGTGGATACCTCTCCTTTGCGAAAAATGCGGGGCGTGGCTCTACAGAGCCGTATATCTACAGCAACTTGTGCTTGTCGAGGAGGACAAGGTGCGGATAGTCCAAAGTCTCGCGAAAAAGCCGGTCTTGCACGGTCAGTCGATACCTGAACTCGGGCGTGGAAAAGGTCGCAAAACGTATCTCGCGCCCGAAATGCGGCTCGAGAGAGCGGACCGCCATCTCGAGCCGCGACTCATTGAGTCCGTCGCCCGCGATGAGGAGGTCCGCCGGTCGCGTCGAATCTCCCATAAACGTCCCCGAGATGACGACGACCGTGGTTTTGCCCGCTCGCTTCACGGCATCGAGGATGCGGTGATAGCGGACCGGAGATACCTCATGCACAAACATCGAAAGAGCTCGGATGTATTTGAAATTTGTATCGAGCACCCACACGGCATCGACCAGGGCGGAGTGCTTCTTCTGCGCAGATTGCGTTTTCCACGCCTTTTTCGGCGCGGGGAGCCCCCGTGTCTTCTTCAATATGCCGAGTTTCTCGAGCGCACGAATTTCTCGATCTACCGTCGAGGTGGATGTCCCCGTACGTTTCGCAATCTGCGCTCGCGTGAGCGGCTCCGACTGGGCAAACACGAGCGCGCGGATGATGCGGGCGCGAGCCGCGCTGCCGATGAAATCCGAGAGAAAGTCGCCGACCATACCGGTACACTACCGCCGCACTACCGCGTCCGCAAGCCTGCGCACCCTGTCTATTGCCCGCACGTCGTGGACGCGGACAATGTCTGCACCGCCCCGGATGCAGAGCGCCACTGCCGCGGCTGTCCCCTCGAGCCGATCCTCCGGCGGAAGGTCAAGCGTGTAGCCGACAAACGACTTCCTCGACGGTCCTGCGAGAATCGGGTACCCCAGCTCTTTCAATGCTCCGAGCCGAGCCACGAGTTCGAGATTCTGCTCCACGGTCTTTCCGAAGCCAATCCCGGGATCGACGATGATCTTTTCTTTTCGCACACCCCTCTCAAGCGCGGCATCTATACGCTCTTGTAGCTCTTTTTGTATATCTCCTATCAAATCTTCGTACTCCGTGCCGACATACCTCCCACCCAGTCTCTCCTCTTGAGCCACAGCTTTCGGCTGGCTTCTGTTGTGCATAAGGACGAGATGGGACTGTGTGTCTGCAGCGACCGATAACAGCTCCGGCTCCATACGACCTCCCCACACGTCGTTGACGATCGAGGCGCCGGCCTGCAGAGCTCGGCGCGCGACTTCTGCTTTGTACGTGTCGATAGAAATCGGGATTCCCACTTTCTTGGCAAGACCTTCTACCACAGGAATGACGCGCGCAAGCTCTTCTTCGAGTCCCACCAGTGCGGATCCTGGACGCGTAGATTCTCCGCCCACATCGAGAATATCTGCACCATCTTTCTCCATCTGCATCCCCTGCGCAATCGCTGCATCGGTACTCACCACCCCATCACCCGAAAAAGAATCGGGAGTGCAATTCACAACCCCCATTACGTACGTCTTCTTTCCCCACTCGAATGTCATAGCGTTGCGCGAAGTTCGGCGATCGTCTTCCTCAGCACGGGATGTACGAAATCCGGCGCGATGTCGTTCATCGGGTCAAGCACAAACGCGCGCTTCTCGATGCCTGGATGCGGAATCGTGAGCTCGAGCGTCTTCACGACACGGTCGCCGTAAAAAAGGAGATCGAGATCGATCGTGCGCGGCTTGTTGTGCTCATGCTTCCCCATCCGCTTCTCGACGGATTTCAGGAACTCGAGGAGCGCTTTCGGGGGGAGGTTCGTCTCCGCCTCGATCGCCATATTGAGAAACTTCGGCTGATTGATCTCATACATCGGCTCAGTGTCATACACAGAGGACTCCCGCACGATCGTCATTTTCTCGCCAAGGAGTGCAAGCGCGCGCGCCAGATTGCCTTCGCGGTCGCCAAGATTCGAGCCAAGTGCGACGTAGACCGTATTCACGACCCAATAGTAGCGCGAGCCCTTGATCCCTGCTAGAGTCCCGCTCAGAGAGGAGGAGGATGCTATGTCTGTGCTGCATCGACTCGACGACTTCCTTATTGACGAAGGTTGCCAAAGATTCTCGGACTGGACTCAGGATACCTGGGGAATTTCCAGCTTCAGGGTTGCGCAATTCTGCTTCATGATCGCGGCGGTGTTGGCGGGGATCTCCTTTGTCAACTCTGAAAACTTCATTCGGGTACTGGCGATCTTCGTCGGGATGAACGGACTCATGGCAATACTGGTACTGGAAACCCCCGCACGCCACTACGATAATCTCTTGGCGCCGACCATGAACCCGTTGCGTGCATCTGCAAGAGGTGTGCGACCGCTTGCCTTGATAGCGGTCGTCATTGTAGCCATCGAAACGCTGTTGCTGCGACTGCTGGGAGATACCTCACCGGAATTCATCTCTGTCGCACTCGTAGGCACGCTGTTTGCGGAAATCCTCGGGGTGTATTTTGGCTCCTGCACGCCGAAGCCTCCGAAACCTACTCATGCAGACGCCCCGCCCATGGAGCCGTCTTGCGCATGAGCAAAAGCCCCGCCTTACAGCGGGGCTTCCACTTGGCGTGGCGGCAGTTACTTCAACGTAACTTTACCACCAGCCTCTTCCACTTTCTTCTTCCACGCTTCCGCGTCTTCTTTCTTGACGTCGGTCTTCATGACGACCGGCGCGCTTTCCACCATCGTCTTCGCTTCCGCGAGCCCGAGATTCAAGACCTCTTTCACGACCTTGATAACCGCGATCTTCTGCTCGCCGGCTGAAGTGAGCTCAACAGTGAAGTCGGTCTTCTCTTCAGCTGCTGCACCTCCCGCTGCAGGACCCGCGACGGCGACCGCTGCCGCGGAGACGCCCCACTTCTCTTCGATGGCCTTCACGAGCGTATTGAGCTCGAGGACGGTCATCTTCTCGACTGCCTCAATGATTTGTTCTTGTGTCATAGATGTGCGATTACAGTATTAATTTTTCGTTTCTGCCACCTTGCTCAGCACGACGGCGAATCGCTGACGCGGCGAATTGACCACCTGGGCAAACATCGCCCGGAGGGTCTGGAGCGACGGAATCGTCGCAATCTCTCGCATCATCGCTTCACCGACAAGCGTGCCCTCGAAGATGCCGCCGACGATCGCGAGCTTATCGACAAGCTTCTTGCCGAATTCATGCACCAAACGCGCAGGGAGCGTCGAATCATTCTCGCCGCCGTACGCGATCGCGATCTCGCCTTGCATCGGCACCTCGTCTGCTGCATGCCCGAGCTTTTCGAGCGCACGGCGTATGAGCGTCTTCTTTGCGACGAAATACTTCACGCCGTCGGCGCGAAGGCTACGACGCATAGCAGATTCATCTGCGACATTCACTTTCGAGAAATGCACGAAGACGGTCGACGCGGCGTTTTTCAGCGCCTCCTCAAGCCGCTCCGAAATCTCTTTCTTCTGTTCTTTTGTTTTTGCCATAGGACACAGTCCTTCTAACAAGGTTGGGTTGCCCCATGAGAGTTTCGACCTCGGCAAGCTCGCCCTGTGAAGCAGGGACTGGTTGAAGATCTTTCGATCGCTCGCTGTCTCTAGCCTTGTGCGGCGCATACTACGCGGCTTTGCGCCACTTCGCAACAGTTGACTTATGCCGTCAAGGTGATATAATACAAGTTGGGACAGGGAGGCACATTTTCCCCGAAACCGAAGGAGGAAACATGACCTGTCTGAAAAAAGCGATCCACCACGCGGGGGGTCCCCTCGCCACGTTCGCTCTCGTCCTCGCGCTTAGCGGGTCGATAGCGGTGGCGGGAATCGTGGTGGCGTATCGCGCGGAGGTCCTGAAAAGCGTCGAGACGCTTCAGGGACCGATCGTACAAGCGCGATGAAATAGACGCCGGGGCACGCGTGCCCCGGCGTTTTTCTTTTTCTGCTCCCACCTAGTATTGTTTATACGTGCCTATAGGCACGTATAAACAATACGATCGGATGGTCAGTATTCCTGCGCGAGGAGTGCTTCGAGCGCTGCGGCGGTCTGGCGCTCTTGATCTTGCACCGCAGTGTAGGTGGAGACCGCAAAGGTGAGTCCGAAGCTGAGAGAGATGAAAAGCAGAAAACCGATGACGAATTTCAAGAATGAATTGAGCGGAGCTTGATCCATGCCACTAGTATATATCCTTCTTAGAAATTGAGGTCGCGAATCACCTCCACATCCACCTCGGTGATATTCGCTTCACGGAGCGTACCGTAGAACCTGACTTTGTCGCCGACGACAAAGCGCGAGAGCGATGCCGCGCCCTTATGTTTATTCAGGACGCTTCCTTTTGCGTCCATGTACACGGTATAGTCCGTACCCTGTACGGTAACGACGAATGTGGATGGCAGCTGCGTCGCGGAGATACTCTTGAGTGCTCCCTCGAAATTGCGCGGCTTGAAAAATGCGGGATCCTGGTAGATGCCGATCACGGAGGCGGTGAGCGTCTTCGTGGAGTAGTCGTAGACGCCTTGCGCGGATGCCACCGTGTCGCCCACCTTGATATCGGCGAGCGTGATGGAGCGCACTCCCTTCATAATGACCGCGCTTCCGATCGTGATCGTCGTCTTGCCGAATGATTTGTCGTTGACGACAAGCGAGCGAGCGCTCGTATCGATACTCACGATTTTTCCTGAGAGAGATTTGACGTCTGTCTCGAGCGAAGCGTTCCTGATGGTCGATGCATTGACGACGATGCTGTCGCCGCCGGTCGCGAGCCGCCCCTCGACGTCGATGATATCCTTCTCGCCGATGTCTCCCACGGTCGCCTGCTCGCCGTGCTTTTTGGTGATCGCGGTAGCGGGGCTCGTCGTGACGACGAAGCGTATGAAGGTCGTGCCCCAGGTGCCGCGGCAAAAAAGATTGGTCCCCGCTTTTTGGTACACAAGGATATTCTTCGCGACGAAGTTTCCATCGGCAGAGAAATGTATCTCTGAGTTCGCGGCAAAAGCCGCGAGCGGCGAAAAAGCGATAAGCAATGCCGCAGAAACCGCGATATTTCCGAGCGAGCGCATACGCTAGAGCGAATCGAGTTCGAGCTGGTACGAGGCGGCGAGGTCTTTGAGATTCGCGGCTTTCGCTTTCGCGATCGCGGTCGCATACGCCGTTTTTGCCTGCGCGATCTTCCCTTCGACTCGGTAGAGCGCCCCGAGATTTGCGTAGGCGATAGGATCCTCTCGCCACACTTGTGTCACATAGATCCACTTCTCCGCCGCACCCGCATAATCTCCGGCGATCTTGTGCAAGACGCCAAGGCGCGTCCATGCATTGATATCCGTCGTATTCGCATCAAGCGCTTTCCGGACGTCCGCGTGCTGCGCTTCTATCGCGGCGCGCACATCGGACGACACGGAG
Source organism: uncultured bacterium (assembly GCA_903858755.1). GTDB lineage: Bacteria > Patescibacteriota > Minisyncoccia > Phycocordibacterales > UBA2100 > UBA10103. Next base: position 6,998 of record CAIOKC010000032.1, read on the forward strand.
GCATTCATCGGTATCGGCTTTTTGTAATCAGGGGCAGGTGGTGCCTCGCCATCCAGCACCGGCTCGATCGTGTAGCCGCCGACATGCGTCGTGGTCGAAATACTCGAGAGATCTATATCTTCACCGGCGGGCGCTGGCGTAGTGGTCGCACGCGGTGTGTCGTAGAAAAACCACGCGCCAAGCGCGAGGAGCGCGATCACAAGAGCCGCGATACCCACCTTCATCTCGATCGAGAGCGATCGGAAGTCTTGCATACGTACATCTTACCTGCACAGATTCTCCAATGCAAAACCCGCCCTTTCTTTCGAAAGGGCGGGTTTGCTGATTACGTTGTCGCCGTAATCGGATCTAATCGAGAGATTAGATTATTGACCACGCGTGTTGATCAGACCGCCCGATGGCAGACCGAGTACACCGAAGCCGTTGGTCCACTGCGAGTCTGTGACCGCAGCCGTACCAGTCGTGTTCGGAGACCAGATCATGTCGTCGTTCGTGTCGCCGTCAACCAAGGCTGCCGTTGTGAGGAAGCCAGAGAGAGACGGATACGCGGCGTCACCCTGGATGGTAGTCGCGATCGAGGCACCCGATGTCGCGCCCGAGACAGAACCCGATACTTCGAAGTAGCGAGTCGTGCCGGCCGGAATCTGGATGGTCGTCGAGGCTGCCGCAGAGGTCTGCGCGTAGAACTCAAGCTGGGTCGACGAAGACGCCCACGCCGTACCTGCGAGGCTCGTTGCGAGCATCGAGCCGTCCGAGCTCAAGCCGGAGACCGGCGTCGAGTAGCTCGAATCGGTGTACGCGCGGATGTTGACCGTCGTCACTGTCGCGGTCGTCGTTGCGATCGTGAGAGTGAACTTCGAGATGCCAACATCGCCGTGAGAATCAGCCGTTACCTTGAAGCGCATGAGCTTGCCGTCGGCGATACCTGTCGAGCCGAGCGTCGACGAATCGTTTGCGATCGTCGGGAACGACTTGAAGATACGCACGCCAGCGACCGCTGTCGAGCCAGACGCGTTCACCGTAGCGCCAGACTGTGCGCCTGTGCCCTGGGTGTTCGTGCTGTTGGTGTCGACGTCAACCGCGATGAGGTGACCTGCCGTTGCCGGCTGAGAGGTGCCCATAGCTGCCACGTCGATCTTGACAGTGACCGTCACGTCCGTGTCGCGCGCGAGCACGAGCGGAGAGGTAAGGGTCGAAGTCGCGTTCGTGTTGGAGCCGACGAATGTCGCGGTACCGATCTGCGTCGCGCCGCTCCAGAGCGAGACCTGCACCAAGTCGGAAGCCGACGAGGATGCGGTGTTCGTAAGCTGGAGACCGATGCGAGCGAGGTTGACCGCTTCGTTGGTCGCGCGGAACTTGAAGACACCGGCGGTGACGCCTGTGCTGTTTGCTGCCGCGAGAGCGTACGAAGGACTCGAAGCGTCCGTCGAGACCACGACGGAGCCTGTCGAGGCTGTCGTCATGACCTGACCGGAGTTCGTCGATCCTGTCGGCGTAATCGAGCTGCCGGACGAGACGCCCGTTGCCGCGATTGCACCGATCTGGGTCGAGGTGATACCCCACTGGAAGGTGGAACTCGTGTGCGCCGTCGTCGCGAGGTTACATTTCACTGCGAGCGTCTTGACGGTGCCCTTGGCAATCGTCAGAGAGTTGTCGAGCGTAAATGTCGCCGTCGTTGCAGACGTCGTCGCCGTGTCAGACGGATTGACGGTGTTGGATCCGCCGTTCAAGGCAGAAGCACCATCGTAGACCTGACAAGACGAGAGCTTGCTTGCAGCGCCCGCGAGCGATCCGTTGTCGTTGTCGAGCGTCATCGCAAACGAGTTGAGGCGGACGTCTTCACCAGACTGCGTCGCATCAAGCTGGACGTTCGCGAAGGTGAAGCCTTGCGAGCCAGCGACGATGTTCTGGGCTGCCGGAGTTGCGGAAATCGCAACGGCGAGAGAGCCAGATTTGACCGTCATGGTGTTCATCGTGAAGGCAGACGAGCCGGAGAGCGAGACAGAGTTGCCTGTCGTCTGACCGGTGATGTTCGTCCAGCCCGAAGACGGAGTCGTCGAGATGGCGATTGTCTGACCGTTACACGAGGAACACGACGGGACCTTACCGCGCAAGCTGTACGTGTGGCGACCGAGTGGGTACGTCACCGTGTCAGTGAAGGTAAGTGTCTGTGTGCCCGAGACCCACGTCGCGTCAACCGGACCTGCGACGATCGCGCCATTCTCATTGACGATCGAGACCGTCTGGAGAAGACCCGAAGAAGCAGTCGTGGTTGCGACCGTGAAGACCTGCGACTGAACCGAGATCGGTTCACCCTTAAGATCCACGATGTAGCCACCGAGCGGCTGATTCACGACGTTGACCGCGATGTTCTGCGCGGCGTTTGCTGACGAAGTGTCCTTACCGATGGTCGTTACCGATGCACCGGAGAGAGTCACGACGTAGCCGTTGTACCACGGCGTGTACGTGCCGGATGGCGCGATACCGTAGCCGTAGAGCTGACCGACGAAGTACACATCGGTGACCTTGTCGAGATCGAAGTCCACGGTGCGGCTCGAAGCATTGCTGCCTACGATGTCACCCTGGATGTAGATGTCGGCAGAGTTGCCCTTCGCGATCAAGAGACCGCCTGGGAACACCGCTGTGTAGTACTTGCCTGTCGAATCAACCGTCGTCGGGTACGAAGTACCGTTGGCGATGATCACGACATTGGCGAGGTCAGACGAGCTGACCGAGCCGACCTGGCGGAAGCGGATCGAGTAGAGTTTGAGATCCTCCGTCGAACCCGCTGTGAACTTGATGCCCGAGAATTTGATTCCCGTATCACCAATGTTCTTCGTCGTCGCGACTCCCGGATCAAATGCCGATGTCGTTGTAGACACGGATCCGAGCGAGAGTGTCGCGTTCAGAGTCTGGGATGCGCCCGTGATCGGGAGCGAGCCAGAGACCGGAACGGTGGTGTTGATACCAACGACCGAGAGTCCTGCCACCTGACCTGCGTAGCTCGAGAGCGACGAAGCCATGTTTGCGGAGACCGTGAGAGAGATCGTCTGACCAGGCTGGATGGTGAAGGTATCACCGATCGTCGCCTGATGGTTCGAGTTCAAGGTCTTCGAGGTGCCGAGCTGGACGTTGTTCGAGTCGACGAGGACGATGCCCGAGAAGGCAGCGTCTTGTGCGAGACCCGAGCGCTGTACCGTGACGCCGTTGACCGTGACCGCTGCACCACTGTTGTTGGTGATGGAGAAGCTGGTGAACGGAACACGCGCCGCGCCTTGCGGAGCGAGCGAGTTCGCCGGCTGGACGCCTGCCATGACCGAGAGACCTGGGCCTGTCGGTACTGGCGTGGTCGGAGTCGTGGTCGAGCCTGCGCAGAGGGCGTTTGCCTTAGCGCGGGTCATCGGACCCCAGTATCCGGCTGCCGGCGAGACGCCGTTCGCAGCTTGGAACTTGGCGACTGCCGCCTTGGTGAGTCCGCCGAAGGAATCTGTTTCGTTGCCCGAAGAACCGGCGCCGCTTGCGGCGACCTGCGCTCCGTGCGTGTTAAGGAATTTCTGGACCCACATCACTTCACCGCCCTTGTCACCTTGCTGGTGATTGCGCGTGAACGTGTAGCATCCCGCTCCGGAAGTCGTCGTCGACGAGCTGCCCTGAAGGGATGCGATTTGTGCGAGCAATGCCTGCACCTGCGCCTGGAGATCAGAAAGCATGTCTGCCTTTGCCGGAGTGGCAAACGCGAATGCGAATCCGAAGACCAAAGCACAAGCGACGAGGATCGCTGCAACATTCTTTGTTGCTAATGATTTACTCATAGTTTGTTGTGACCTTTCTTCCGCTTGTCCCGGAGAACTTGCGGAACGCACATACACCCTTTCGACGAGGAGCATGTGCTGTGTGTCTTCTACTAAATGACTGGTAACTGAAGACAACTAATAATTGGGCTTGCCTGCCGAAGCAGACGTGCGCCCGTGATTTTGCTAGCCCGCCGATCCTTTCGGATCTCAGCGAGGTTAGCAGCAAGATGGGATGTGTCGTGCAGTAATGCGGAATCCTCGGGACGTATCTGAGTATTCTGAAGAGTGCGAACCAATACGGCTCGCGGTGTCGTCCACTATAATAGATTGTCAACGAACGACGCAGAGGAGCGTGCCGCTCTCCTACGTTGATAAACGCCCTGTAAGACCAAGACGTTATCAGCGCAATTATATACTAGGAGACTCTCAGCACCCGTATGCCCCCTCTGTGATTTTGTGGATAACTCCCGGACAAAAAGCGCCAAAACACAGCGTATTCGGCTCCATCTGGACGAAAGGTATCGGGAGCACAATACTCCAGCCGCTCGCTGGAGTCAACAAAGGAGACGTTGTGGAGAGTCTACTCTTTCCTGCCTTCGAGACATCACAAAAACGGTGACGCCCCGGCGGTCGCCGGGGCGTCACGCCGATACTATTGAATACTTGCTCCAGCGCTTAAAACCGAGCTTTTTGACCTTGCCATCGAGGATCAGGGAGAGGAGCTCGCGCTGGATCATCTTCTCGCTGTACTCGGGCAGACTCGCTGCGATATCGCGGATACCGAGCTCGCGCCCCGATCGAAGCACATCGAGAATCCCCTGTTTGCGGACACTCGTGTCTTTCTGTATCGGACTTGTATCGGTCGCAGCGTGAATGTCCTTTACTGTATCGTTGTCCTTTATCCTACGGATGTCCTTTATGTCCTTTACACTCCCGTGAGATGCCACATCGAGCAGATCTTCTTTTGAAAACGCAACGCCCTCCGAAAGCGGGGAGCGTTTCGAGACATTCGCGAAATTCCCGAGCTCGTCGAGAGCTTCGATGATAATTTGAGCGTTCTGACTAGACACAAGCCCAGACACAGCAAGCATCCTGACAAGAGATATCGAATAGCGGATCGCGGCACGGAATGCATCAAGATCTCTGGAGCCTTCAGCCCGGAGTCCATCTCTCAACGCCAGAGCCCTTTGCATGATCCTTAGGCTATGCCCACGGACCAAAAGACGTGCAGGCTCTTCCGGGGCTATATGGTTGGTGAGAAGGTGAAGCGCTGCGACTACCCTCTCAGATCTACGATAGAGTCTCTCCGCGGACGCATTATTGCCAAATGGGTTTGTCTTGAGTGTCGTAGCCTCGAAGAACGGCGCGAGTGGACTACTCTCTCTATTCCTGTCCATTTGAGCGTCCATGATCTGGGTATTTGATGTCCTAAGCTTGTCTTATTAACTAACGTGCATAAGAGTATATAAAGGACACTCAGGGTGCGCAATAACCCTTTGCGGGCGCTGCTGTTCTGGTGTCCGAACATCAATCCGACCCTTGTGTACGCCAGCTCTCCGGGATTCTGTGTGTACACGAAAGATTCGCCCCATTTCGTGTGCATGACGCGTGCTATGATTGCCCCATGAAAAACGCGCAGAAAAAGAAAACTGAACGCAAAAGTGCGCGGGCGCGCGATATGGAGGAGGCAGAGCCACGCGAAAAAAGCGTGAGCAGCGAGGCAATCCGCGGTGTGTGCGCGATTTTCTTCATCGCGATAGCGGGATTCCTGATCCTCGCCCAGCTCGGCGGCGGGGGAGCTCTCGGAGCGTTTCTCTACCACTGGCTTTCGTGGCTTCTCGGCGTCGGCTATTTGCTGCTGCCCCTTTCTCTCATACTACTCGCGACGCTGATTTTCCGATCGTTCGACCGGCAGTTTGGGATCGTGCAGCTCGCGAGCATGAGCGTCTTTCTGCTCGCCGGTCTCTCGCTCGTCAATATCGCTTTCCCCGAAAAGGGCGGGATCATCGGGATCGGAATATCGCGCCCCGTCGTCGCCGCGGTCGATACGCCCGCTGCGGTTATCTTCCTTCTCGCGTTCGTTATCGCGTCGCTCATCGTCGCATTCAATGTGCACCTCGGCATGCTTCTCGCCCGCATCCGTGATCTCTTCTGGGGGACGCACGATGAGGAGGAGCAGGAGCCTGAGGAAATTGACGCTCCGGTCGTCGGACTGCCGGAAGAAGAATCCGAACCAGCTCCTGAGGAGCCCGAGGAAGCGCCCCAGCAAGAAGAAAAGGCGCGCGGTAGTATCACGAAATTCTTCCAGAAAAACGACTCCGACGGCTTCCCTATCATCGCCGCGACAGGAAGCGCGTACACTCCTCCGCCTATTTCCATACTCGCGAAAAATAAAGGCAAGCCCGAGGTCGGTGATGTGAAGGCAAACATGAATATCATCAAGCGCACGCTCCAGAACTTCGGCATACAGGTGGAGATGGATGAGGCTTCGATCGGTCCTACCGTGACGCGCTACGCGATGAAACCGGCAGAGGGTGTCCGCCTCTCGAAGATCGTCGCGCTGCAGAGCAATCTCGAGCTCGCGCTGCAAGCCTCTCCCATCCGCATCGAAGCCCCGATCCCCGGCAAAGCGCTCGTCGGCATCGAGGTGCCGAATACGACCCGCACCACGCTCGGTCTTGCTCCGCTCGTCTCAGACGAAGACTACATCCAGTCGGATAAGCCGCTTTTGATCGCGCTCGGCCGATCGATCACGGGCACAGCGCACTTCGCCGACCTCGCGCGCATGCCGCACATGCTCGTCGCGGGTACGACAGGCGCAGGAAAATCGGTCGCGATACACGATTTCATCGTCTCGCTCCTCTACCGGTGCGGACCAGAGCGGCTCCGCTTCATCATGGTCGACCCAAAGCGCGTCGAGCTCACGGGCTACAATTCGATCCCCCATCTTCTGACTCCTGTGATTACGGACGCGAAAAAAGCGATTCTCGCACTGAAATGGCTGGCGAAAGAAATGGACAGGCGCTACAACATCCTTGAAGCGGAATCCGTGCGCGACATCGCTTCATACCACACCAATGTCCTCGCGCCCGCGCTCGCACAAGCGAGCCCCCGCCACCTTGATCAATCTGCCGAGGCAGGAAAACCGCTTCCCGAAGCAATGCCCTATATCGTGGTCATCATCGACGAGCTCGCCGATATCATGTCGCTCTACCCGCGCGAGCTCGAAGCCGGCATCGTGCGCCTCGCGCAGATGAGCCGCGCGGTCGGCATCCACCTCATCCTCTCGACCCAGCGACCGAGCGTGAAGGTCATTACCGGTCTTATCAAGGCAAACATCCCTGCCCGCGTCGCGCTCCAGGTCGCTTCACAGATCGACTCGCGCACGATTCTCGACGCCGGCGGAGCGGAGAAGCTTCTCGGCAGCGCCGACATGCTCTTCCTCACCGGTTAGATGTCGAAGCCGCGGCGCATCCAAGCGCCGTACATATCGGAAGAAGAAGTGAAGAAAGTCGTCGCGCACGTCGCGCGGCAAGCGGAAGGTCAGATCGCAAACGAAATTGATTTCTCGGAAAAAGGACAGGCGGGCGGACCCGATGCCATATTCGCCTCAATGGCAGGCGCGGACGAAGGCGATGACGACGAATTGTATCCGGAAGCGAAAAAGACCGTTGTCGAGGCGGGGAAAGCATCGACTTCGTACCTCCAACGCAAACTCGGGGTCGGCTATGCGCGCGCCGCGCGCCTCATGGACATCCTCGAAGAACGCGGCGTCATCGGACCCGCAGACGGAGCGAAGCCGCGCGAGGTCATCGGCGCGGGCAATGCGGATGAGCTGGTGAAAGAAGCTGAGGCTCTCGAGGGCGAAGGCGACAGAATATAACTATGCTGCCATACCGAGACTCCCGATTGACCACCATCGTGCTCGTCGCCTTCTTCCTGCTCGTCCTCGGCTACGCGTTCTTCGAGGCACGGGGGATTCTTTTCGGTCCGTCGATCCAGGTGCCGGATGAGCCGACCGAAGTGCACGAAGAGCTGATAACCATACGCGGGCAGGCGGAGAGGATCAGCGCGCTTTCGATGAACGGCAAGGAAATCCAGGTCACGGAAACCGGAGCATTCGAGGAGCCGTATCTTCTCGCGCGCGGATTAAACCGCATCGTCCTCGATGCCGAAGACAAATATGGTCGGCGGACGCAGGAGGTGATAGAAATCGTCTACACTCCAGCCGCGAAGCCCGCGCAAGAGGCACCCGAAGCGGCGGCGACCGAATCGACTTCCGCGCGCCCATCGTCCACACCACCGGTGGCGCCCCAACTATAATCCCGTATACTCTTCCCTATGCCACTCGGAAAAAAGAAAGAAAAAGCGGCTCCGAAAACGACCGGGAGCGGGACGGATCAGGATATCGAGCGGGCGCTCTCGCAGATAAAGACGAAATTCGGAGACGAGGCGATCATGAAATTGGGAGATACGCCCAAAGTAGATGTGGACGCCATCCCGACAGGCTCGATCGGCGTCGATTGGGCGCTCGGCATCGGAGGATTGCCCCGTGGTCGCATCATCGAGATATTCGGACCGGAGTCTTCAGGCAAAACGACGCTGTGCCTCCACGTCGTCGCGGAAGCACAGAAGAAAGGGGGCATCTGCGCATTTATCGACGCGGAGCATGCGCTCGATCCAGAATATGCGAAGAAGCTTGGCGTAAAAACCGAGCAGCTCCTCGTCTCGCAGCCTGATACCGGCGAACAGGCGCTTGAAATCGTGGAGTCGCTCGTGCGGAGCGGCAAGATGGATGTCATCGTCATCGACTCCGTCGCCGCGCTCACCCCGAAAGACGAGATAGAGGGCGACATGGGGCAAAGCCATGTCGGCAAGCAGGCGCGCCTTATGTCGCAAGCGCTCCGCAAACTCACCGCCATCGTCTCGAAGACGAAAACGGTCGTGATATTCATCAATCAGATCCGCATGCAGATTGGAGTCATGTTTGGAAACCCGGAGACGACGCCAGGCGGCAAAGCGCTCAAATTCTACACATCGGTGCGCATCGACATCCGGCGCATCGCACAGATCAAGAAGGGCGACGAGACGGTGGGCGGACGCCATCGCGTGAAAATCGTGAAAAACAAGATTGCCGCGCCATTCCGCCAGACCGAATTCGATATGCTCTACGGCGAAGGCATTTCAAAAGAGGGTGAAGCGCTCGCGCTCGGCGAGAAATTCGGCTTGATACAAAAATCTTCCGGCGGCGCGTACGCGATCGGCGATACGAAAATGGGTCGCGGCTACGACGCGGCGCGTACCTACCTCAAAGACAATAAGCCCGTCCTTGCCCAGCTGCTCAAAGATATCCGCAAAGCGCTCCAAGACGGCGGTATGGCATCCAAGGCATCCGCAAGCGAGAGCGGAGAGTAACCTCCAGCCTCCAGGCACACCACTATCGATCATTGATCGATCATCGGTGTATCAATTAACAAAAACGTCCGGTCGGACGTTTTTGTTAATGCAATGAGTGATTTCGTAAATCACTCATTATGCTGACTAATCCCACCGCTGATCGATATGCCTCGAAGGTGGACAAACCAGGTTTTTTGAATAAAATATCCAGCAATGTTGAATTACAACGATATAAAACCGGGGGTCGCAGTATTGGTCGAGGGCGAGCCGTACGTCTGCACGTGGAACAACATCATGCAGAAGCAGCAGCGCCGCCCCGTCAATCAGACGAAACTCCGCCACCTCATCCGTGGCAACGTCGTCGAATACTCATTTCAGCAATCAGACAAGCTCCAGGAGGCTGAAATCGAAACGCGCCCCGCGATATTCATCTACGAGAGGAATGGAGAGTGGTTCTTCCACGAGACATCAGACAAGTCCAAGCGCTTCTCCGTCAGCGAAGAGCAGGTCGGCGACGCCGGTCAATTCTTGAAGCCCAACATGGAAGTCGAGACGCTCGCGTTCGACGGCAAGCTTTTTCGCGTCAAAGTACCGATCAAAGTAGAGCTCAAGGTAGTAGAAGCGCCGCCCGACGTCCGCGGCAATACCGCGCAAGGTGGCTCAAAGATCGTGGAGCTTGAGACGGGCGCCACCATCAACGTCCCCATGTTCGTCAAAGAAGGCGACAGTATCCGCATCAATACGGAAACCGGCGAATACGTCGAGCGCGCCTAACGTTTGACCCACTTTTTGCAGTATGATTATATGCTGCGCAGGGTCTGGTGGCAGACCAACACAGAGGAGAGTCCCTTGAATATCCAACACACCCTCGAACGCCATGGGCTCACGCGGGGCATCCTTATGCACCCGTTCCTGAGCGTGGTCGCAGCGCTGTTCCTCGTGGTGGGTCTGTGGCTCTACGTCCCGGGAACTCAAGCACGGGTATTCCCCGAGGAACACACGAAAACGCTTGAGCTGTGGGCAACGCCGACCACGAAGATGATCTCCTACAAGAAGTTCAATCAGTATGGTCCGAGCGTCCGCGTCGGTCTCGACGAATTCAGGCGAATCGCCGGCGATCGCCCATACTGGATCCTTATCTCCGATACATGGCTCCAGAAGGACGTGCAGGTGACACTTACCAGAGAAAATCGCACTGTCACCTACATGCTGAACCTCGAGGCGAACAAGTGGCTGTACGCCTACGACTACGTCCCTGAACTGAATCACACGGGGTGGAATACGCAGTCGGGCTACGATGCGCGCACTCACACGTTCGTCTCGCGTGTCACCGACCGAAGCCACCTGCTCGAAAGTGTCGGCATTGTCTTCTTGCTCGCCGGGCTCGGCGTCCTCTTCATCGTCTGGCTCGGTCGCGATCAATACTGGGGAGATTTCTTCGACTGACGCCTTTCGCGCAATGCGCGCATGCGCAGCCCGGGCAACTTGCCCGGGCTCTTCTTTTTGTATCAAAGTAGCGCTTGCCCCGTCGAGGCGATGAGGAATATCCCGAGCGCGTTCATCACGTACGCGAGCGGTATAAAGGTCAGGAGGCGCATATTGGAGAGCCCCATCATGATGAGTCCGAGCTCGTCTGGTATGGGAGATGCGATTACGAGAGCGCCAAGCGTCGGCACGACCCACCACAGCGGTCCCCTCGAAAGGATGCTGCCCACTCTTCGCATGCGCGGATTCGAGGCGCTCCGAATGATGTACTGCGCAAGCGGACTATTGACGAAACGGAAGACGACGAGATCCCCGACGACCGCACCGACCCCTCCGATAAGCGCGAGATGCCACGGCGGGAGGTATGTCCCGAGCTCCGCAAAAGCGACGACGGCAGGCGTCGTCGTGAGCATGGATGTAAAAAAGACGCCAACTCCGAGACTGACCAGCGTCACCGAATCAGTCGCAAGGAGTGCGAGGCGCGCAACGATATCGCTGCGGACCAAGACCAAAGAGACGATGAGACCTATCACGACCAGCCACGCCTCGTGAGTGACCGCGAGAGAGATCGCGCTTTTATGCGGATGCATTCGCACCATTTGTAGAATTATATCCTACGAAACGGCTTCTCTACCTCGCGGCTATTTGGCGACGTACGGGAGGAGGCCCATGAAGCGGGCGCGCTTGATCGCTCGCTCCATCTCGCGCTGCTGCTTGGCGGTGAGACCGCTCTTCTTGCGACCGACGATGCGACCGTGCGGATTGACGAACTGCTTCAAAAGGTCGATGTCTTTGTAATCGACGTGCTGGATATCGTTTTGCGTGAGGATGTTGTTGGACATATTTTAAAATGGGATGTCGTCTGGATTTATATCATCTTTGGGGTACTCAATGCCAGCGCCGCCGGAGTGAGCGTCTTCGTGCTGCGCATGATCATCGCCTCCCTGCGCCGGTGCCGAGCGCGCGCCGCTTCCCTTCGGTCCGAATTGGACGCGGTCGGCGACGATCTCCGTCCGGTACTTCTTCTCGCCATCTTTCCCTTCCCAGCTCCGCGTCTGCATGCGCCCTTCGACGAATACCGAGCTGCCTTTCTTCAAATACTGCGAGACGACATCCGCCTGACGACCGAAGACGACGACGTTGTGGAAGTCCGCCTGCTCCTGCTTCTTGCCGTCGCGATCCTTGTACACGCGATTGGTCGCGACCGAAAAGCTTGCGACGTTCATCCCGCTCGGAAGAGCGCGGAGCTCGGGATCGCGGGTGAGATTTCCGAAGACCATTGCCTTATTGAGGTACATATCGAAAAGTATACGCTATTCCGCCGTGATGTCTTGGAGAGCCTTCTCGAGATCTTCTTCGGAGACAGGAGCAGACGCCTCTTCAGGACGGCGCGCGATCGTCTTGATCGTGTCGGTACGCTTGACCTCGCGAAGCTGCGGCGCGCGATACTTCGCGCGCGTGTCTTCGCGGACGGTCCGGAAAACCATGTGGCGCATGATATCGGCGCTTCTTTTCATAGCTTCATCAAGTGCGGAGGCGACGGCGACATCCGCCTCAAACTTGAGCCACCCAAAATACCAGCGGTCGTGCTCGATGTACTTCTCGCCTTCGCGGATCGTCATCGGATACGCAAGGCGCGTAAGCGCAGGGGCACCCTCGGCGATGAAAGACCCGCCCACTTTCTCGACAATCGAGCGGATACCGCCGACGACCTTGTCGAGATCTTCCTCCTTCACGGTCGGAACGATGTGGTAGCCCACTTCGTAGATACGGGAGACACCCGCGTCGTCTGCGGTTTCAAGTGCGATCGCGCTCATGTCTTCTGCCATATGTCGGGGCACTCTAACACGGCATGAAAGACACCGCAAGACTACGAAATCCCGAAAACACGCCGCGTATTAGCCATTATTTGGGCACGCACTTTTTCGAAATCTTCTCCGCGTATCTCAGCTATTTTTCGGACGACATATTCCACATACATCGGTTCATTGCGCTTACCTCTGTGGGGAGCTGGCGTCACATACGGAGCGTCCGTCTCCGAGAGAAGCATGTCGAGTGGCGCATTTTTCACGATTTCGTCATAATCGTGAGTGAATGTGATGACGCCCGTGAAGGAGAGCGTGAAGCCAAGATCGAGAAATTTCTTTGCCGTCGCCCAGTCCCCCGCAAAGAAATGTACATCTCCGCGTACCTTGGCGTGCGCGCGAAGGATTTCGAGCGCGTCGTCATACGCATTTCTGATATGGAGCATGAGCGGCTTCTGCAAAGCATTGGCGAGCTCGATGTGCCCGACGAATGCCTGCATCTGCGTGTCTTTCGTGCTTTCGTCGATGCGGTAATAATCGAGCCCGCATTCCCCGATTGCGATTACGTTCTTGCTCTCCGCGAGCACTCGGTACTTCTCGATATCAAACACTTCCCCTCGCGAAGTGAACTCTTTGCCTCCCTCACCCAATTCTTTCTCGTCGTGGTAGGACTTCGTCGTGTGGATGGGATGCAGACCGACCGTCGCCCATACATTGTCGTACCGCTCTGCGAGCGCGACCGCATCACCCGATGTCTGATACTGCGTCCCGACGACATTCATCCCCACCTCCGCATCATTCGCGCGGCGGATCACCTGCTCGCGGTCGTCCGCATAGGCGACGAAATTCACATGCGTATGCGCGTCAAAGTATTTCATGTCGCTACTCCTTTCTCGGGAAAAGGTTCTCCGGCTTTTTATTCGCAAGTATCGCTTCGATGATCTTTTTGCTCGTCTCGGGGACGAGGGGCTCGAGCAGCAAGTCGATCGCAGCGAGCTCGCGCACAAGATCTTCGATTATCTCTCTTCCTTTCTCCGGATCAGACTTCACCACCTTAAACGGCTCCGTCTTGTTTATCTTCTGATCGAGCGCTTGGATCCTCGAAGCGATGTATTCTGCGGCATCACTGAAGCGGTACGCGGAAAGCGCTTCCGTAAATGCTTGCGGATATGGCGTAAATTCGACCTTTGCAGGCCTCTCAAGATTCGATTGCGCGAGCTGCAGTATGCGCGCAGCCAAATTGCCCAATCCATTTGCAAGGTCGGCATTGTACGCCTCCTTGAATGTATCCATCGTCACATCGGAGTCTTCAAAAGGATGCACGTGCCGCGCGAGAAAATAGCGCAGCGCATCGATGCCGTACTCATCGACGATTTTGATCGGATCGATCACATTGCCGAGTGATTTGCTCATCTTCTGCCCGCCGCTCGTGATAAATCCGTGATAGAAGATCTGCTTCGTCGTCGGGAGACCGGCAGACATAAGCATCGCCTGCCACATGATGGACTGGAAACGCACCTGATCTTTGCCCGCAAGCTGCAAGGTGTCACCTTTCTCCCAGAATTTCTCGAAATTCCCCTCTGCATCCTCCGGCCACCCCAGTGTAGAAATATAATTCGTGAGCGCGTCAAACCACACATACATCACCTGCGCCTCATCATCCGGTACTGCGACACCCCACGAAAGGCGCGATTTCTCGCGGGAAATACTGAAATCTTCCAGCCCGCTCTGGACAAACGCCAGCGCCTCCTGCCTGCGCCACTCGGGCACGATCACGCCTTCGCGCGAGAGGTATTCTGCGAGCTGTCCCTGATAGTTGGAAAGCCTGAAGAAGTAATTCTCCTCCTCGATCTCCTGCGGCTCCATCGTCGGATGATTGGGGCATTTTCCCTCCACGAGATCGCTCTCCTTGAGAAACATCTCGTCGCCCACGCAATACAATCCCTTGTACTTTTTCTTGTAGATATCGCCTTGTGCGAGGCACCGGCGCCACATTTCTTGCGCCGCCGCTTTGTGATGCGGATCGGTCGTGCGGATGAAATGCAGATCGTCCGAGAGACCGAGCCTTTCTTTCAGAAAGCGAAATTTTGCCGCATACTCATCTGTATACGACTGCGGATCTCTGCCCTCTTCCGCCGCACGCTGCGCTATCTTTTGCCCATGCTCGTCGGTTCCGGTATTGAAAAATACCTCGTCGCCCATGAGGCGACGATACCGCGCGATGATATCCGCATGCACGAGCTCAAGCGCGAAGCCGATATGCGGCTCCGCGTTTACATACGGCAACGTGGTGGTGAGAAAGATATTCTTGCCCATGCTATTCCTCCATGTGCTCGCGGAGGCGTCCGGTCTGGATATCGTTTGCAAGCTCTTGGATGGTCGCTGCGACGGGGACCGAGAGAATGACGCCGAGAAAGCCGGCGAGCTCGGCGCCCACGATGAGCGCGAGAATGACGAGAAGCGGCGGCACGCCCACGACGCGGGTGACGACGAGCGGGTAGATCAGGTGATTCTCGAATTGCTGCGCGATGACGTAGAGAGCGATCGCAAAAAGACCGAGCGTCGCGCCGCCATCGACGAATGCGATGCCGACCGCAGGCACGGCAGAGAGGACGGGTCCGAAGACGGGAATTATCTCAAAGACCGCAGCGACGACTGCGAGGATGAGCGCGTGCTTCACACCAAGGATCGTAAGACCGAGGTAGACGATCACACCCATAATCACGGCGAGGAGGAGCTGCCCCTGCATCCACAATCCGATCTTCTTTTGCGAGCGCTTCCAGAGACCAAGAAGATACGCCTGATGCTTCCGAGGGACAATGACACGGATGAAGTCGTCGACCCCCGTCTCGACCACCGCAAAATAGAAGGAGAAGACGATAATGAGAATGAAAGAGAGGACGCCCCCGAAAATCCGCGAGACTGCGGTGAACGCGTTGCCGAATGCCCCGCCTAGATCAAGCGAGGACCGGATCGATGCCATGATGTCGTTCGGCGAAATCTCAGACGGCTTGGGCACGCCGAGGATGGAGGCGTAGGTATCAAATGCGTGGGAACGCGAGAACGCGTCGAGGTACGTCGGGAGCGCGGAGACGAATGTCGCGAAATCCTCGAGAAGCGACGGAAGGAAGAAGTAAAAGATCGCGAAAAATACGATGAAAAAAACGAGGTAGATCGACAGCACCGCCAGAGTGCGTGGGAATCCTCTCTCCCCCAAAGCTCGGACACCCGGCTCGATCGCGGAGGCGATCACGACGGCGGTAATAATGACAAGGGCGAGATCCCGGAGAACGAAAAGCAGCCATGCACCCGCGAGGAGCGCGACTGTCTTCAAGACGGTCCCCGTCGTGATGGAGATAGTGAAGCTGCGACCTTCCATGACCGCAATCGTAGCACAATCCCTATGCTCGGGCTAAACGACGAACTACGACCTCAGAATCGGGGGAATATCGGCTACTGCGATACGCTGCTGCTCGCCGGTGTCGCGATCACGGATGGTCACGGTATCCGCAAGCTCCGGCTTTTCTCCGAGCGTATCGAAATCGACGGTGATGCAATACGGCGTCCCGATCTCATCTTGCCTGCGATAGCGCTTGCCGATATTGCCGTTGTCATCCCACATAACCTGCGGGACTTCTTTCTTGAGCGCCACGTACACCGCGCGAGCCTTCGCGACAAGCTCCGGCTTATTTTTTAGCAGCGGGAACACAGCGGCTTTGATGGGTGCCACCGCCTTATTGAGTTTGAGGTAGGTGCGCTTTTCCCCGCCAAGTTCGTCTTCAGTGTATGCAGAAGAAAGTATGGCAAGGACGGTGCGATCCACTCCGAAAGACGGCTCAATCACGTGCGGGACGATGGGCTCCTTTCCCTCTTCGTCGACGATACGCAAGGTCGAGCCAGAGCCCTGCTCGTGCGCCGAGAGATCAAAATCGGTGCGATACGCGAGACCGTAGAGTTCTTTGCGACCGAAAGGAAAATCAAATTCGAAATCTATCGTGCGCTTCGAATAGTGTGCTCTATCACCATCCGCGACTTCGAGCTCGTGTACCGAATCGCGGGGAATCCCCACCGCGTCGTTGAATGCGTGCACCGCCTCGCGCCACGCTTCGAAGGCAGCCTCCCACTCGCCCGGTCGGACAAAATATTCGATCTCCATCTGCTCGAATTCGCGCGCACGGAAGATGAAATCTCTCGGGGCGATTTCGTTGCGAAACGCTTTGCCGATCTGAGCAATGCCGAAAGGAAGCTTCGGATGGAAGGAATCGACGATATTCTTGAAATTCGCGAAGATGCCGCCAGCAGTCTCCGGGCGCAGATAGGAAACAGACGCCTCGTCTTCTGTCGCGCCCACATGCGTCTTAAACATCATATTGAACTGGCGCACTTCGCCAAATGCACCATCACACTCAGGACACGATTGTCCGACCTGGTCCGCGCGAAATCGCCGTTTGCATTTTTTGCACTCCACGAGCGGATCAGAAAATCCGCCCACGTGCCCGCTCGACTCCCACACCTTCGGATTCATCAGGATCGCCGCGTCGACGCCGCACATATCGTCGCGATCCTGGACAAACATTCTCCACCAAAGATTCTTGACGTTGTTCTTCATCTCCACTCCCAAGGGACCGTAATCCCATGTCCCTGCAAGACCGCCGTAGATTTCCGAGCCCTGGTAGATAAAGCCGCGGCGCTTGCAGAGCGAGACGATATCTTCCATTGAGGCGCCAGTCATATGAGGGCTACTTTACCACAGTGGCGTTAGCCGCCGAGAACCCCTGATCTCCCAAAATGTTGGTCGTCACATTCGGAGCGCTGCGGGTCTCCTTCTTGCCGGTCGCGGCATCAGTGCCCGAGAGTACGATGTCTTGCAAGAGAATCGGCTCCTGCCCTATCTGAGAGGTCGAAGGCGTGATACCGATCGCAATCGCCGCTTGCCGCGGTTGTGTCCCGCCAAGCCCCGCACCTGCTTCGATGTCTCCCAAGTGCCATGTCACGGTGCTGTTGTTCTGATTGAATGTGATGTTTTCGCTCGGCGGACTGTAGATACCTATCCAGCGCACGTACGCTGGCAGCACAGCGGTCACTGATGCTCCCTGTATCGCATTCGTGGTATTGGTCACGGTGAAGACGATCGCGTACGTGGTTTCCGAGCCAGCTTTCGGCGGCATCGGACCGGTCGAGCCGAATGGATTCGAGTAGTAGAGACCACGAGCATCGAGCTGCAGATCGCTCGCGAGCGAAATCTTCTGACTTGCCGTTGCTTGCAGGTTTTGCGGGACCCCCGCTTCCGAGACGCGGTTGCCCGCCGCATTGATGGAGATGTCGAGACGCGGATTCTGCAGACCTTTCAGCGTCTCCGACGACGGCATCTTGAAGGAAAAGCCGACCGTGCCTCGGACGCCCGGCGCGAGCTCGGAGAATGCGCCGCCGGTCGTCGTCTTATCCCAAAGCACGACACCGTCGCTTGAGCGGTAGAACCCGTCGGTCGAATGGACGCTCGCGCCGTCGATCTGCACACCGGAGAGCCGCGCGACGATGACCGCATTCGTGATCGAGGTCGGCAGATTATTCTGCCACGTCACACTGATATTCACGTTCTCGCCGGGCGCGACGACCGCCGCTTTGTTTGATACGCCGTTGACCAGAATGCCAAGACCGAGAAACGGCTTCGAGATCGCCATCGTGAAGACCTGCTCTGAGAGCGGCGTGTCGATCGATTTTGATTCCGGAGCGGCGCGCGTCCCCGCCGTGAAGTGGAATACTCTGCTATCGCCCTGCTCGCCGCTCAGTGTGCCGCGCACCGTGATGGTTCGGCGCTGCCCCGGCGAAATCGTCCCGAGCTCCCACAAGCCGGAAGCGGCAGGCGCAGGTGTCGCCGACGCGAACTTAAACCCGAATGGATACTGCGCGGAGAGCAACACGTCGGCGACGGGGGCGTGCGCATTGGAGGCGACCACTACCGTGAGCTCTACAGGCTGCCCCGAGATGGTATCGGTATTCCCGTCGACCGCGACAGAGAGCGGCGAAGTACTGAAGACAAGATTGTATTCGGACGCGGATGCAAACACCGCGCTCGAACCACTGATGCGGTATTCGAGTTCCACGTTCACGCTTGCATGCGTACCCTCGTCACCCGCAAAGACCGCGGAGACGGTGCCCTGCCTCGTGCCGCCCGCTTCGATCGAGCCGAGCGAGATGCGCTGATTCGGCAAATCGGTAGTAAAATCCGTCGGCGAGCGCGTCCCCTCCGGATACGTGATCACAAGATCCGCGAGCTGCAGCGCGACGTTGTTTCTGTTGGACACGACAATCTGCAGCTCTGTCGGGACACCGCCCTCCACCTGCGGAGGACCTGAGACAGAAATATCGATATTGCCGGGCGACACCGCGGAGCCGCCGGCGCCGAAGGTAAAGTAATACGCAAAAAATCCTACCGCAGCGACACAAAATACAATCGCGCCAAGCAGAAGCCACCAGAGTACGGTGCGGACGAGCCCGATCGCACGCGGCGCGACCGTCGAATGCGCGACCCCTTCTTCTATACGGACAAAATCGTCTCCAACGATGGGGCGCTCCTCTCCGAGCTCACGGCGAGGTCGGTCTTTTAGCTTCTCAGAAAGCGACCGGCTGTACATCGCCCGCCGTAGACGCTCAATCTTCTCTTGTTCATGCTCAGAGCCCTCCATCCCGAAATGATATCACGCCATGCAACCCCTCTCTCTGCCTGCTCATTTCTTTTTTTGTTTTTTTTTCGTCCTTTCGTACGAAGAGCAGCTCCTCCGGCAAACGGAAAAGACCCTCGTCATTTCTTTTCTGCTCAAGAAAATGCGCAATGAAGCCAACAGAGCGCGGAATAATGAAGAGTGCGTTGAAAAATTCCGCCTCAATAAGCTCCTGTAGTTCCGCGTCAGAATACCCTTCTTCTTCCTGCAGCATGTCGAGCAAAAGAGCGGCCACGACTCCGTCGACATTGAGAATGAGATTCCCGTTCTTCCCCGTCGTTACGCTCTCAATCGCCCGCGCGAAGTCGTAGTGCGGATGCTTCTTCAAAATCGACGCAAATTCCGCAAGCGCTGCGACACGTGGGTCAGGAATACCTACACGATACTTGAGGTGTCCGATGCCGAGCAAAAGGTTCCCTCCTCGTGTCTTTTCCTCCACAAAATTCGGGGCGGCTTTCCCGGACGCTACACCTTCCCGCCATGTGCGTGCAGCTTCATTGACCGCACCTCCGAATCGCGGTCCTACGGTAAGAAGACCCGAGGCGAGCGAGGACACCATGTCCTTCCCCGCACGGGCTGTGATCATAGTATTCACCGCACCGGATACATTGCCGCCGTGATCCAAGAGTAGTTCAAAAATATTCTCCACGAGTGCCGCTGTCTTGTCTGATACATCGCGACCAAGCATTGCTTCGAGCGCCGAGGCGGCAAAACCGTTTTCCCGTTGCTGCACAAGCTTCCCTCCCTCCACAAACGCCGGGACAGCTTCGATATCTACTACTTCGCGTGTCGAGAGAATGCTTTTTTGCCGGTTCATAAGACTTTTTATATCTACGAGCGTATCACGGGCAACGGAATTCGGAAGTTTCTCTATCTCTTTCAAAAATGCGGTAAATGTCTCCGGTGCGATTGCTCCGGCTTCAGCGAGGGCATCTCTTTTGGCGCGGGCACTTTCATCCGCGCGCGCGACAAGCGCTTTTGCGTGCCCGAATTGCATGTGCTCATCGAATGCCTCGTCGATGACACCGGCGACGTAGCACACGATCGGTTTCGTCAGCTTTCCGCTCTTCAGAAGTGCGACGATTTCGTACTCATCACTTCCACCGAGCTCGCCGAAGTAGACT
Source organism: uncultured bacterium (assembly GCA_903858755.1). GTDB lineage: Bacteria > Patescibacteriota > Minisyncoccia > Phycocordibacterales > UBA2100 > UBA10103. Next base: position 27,325 of record CAIOKC010000032.1, read on the forward strand.
ATTCCCTCCGTCGCGTCGTCTTCCTCTGCCATCGTGAGCACATCGGTGAGCGAGGTTACGGGGAATCTGTCGCCTCCAATACAGAGTGAAAAAGAAACTCGCTTTCCTGCCCGCACAACGGACGTAATGAGCTCGTTCGTCATACCGCCGGATGTGGCAACGACCGCAATCGCCCCCGGGTCTGCAAGTTTCCCTTGTTCGAGTTGCTCGAGGCCGACCCCACCGATTGCACCGAGCTTCAGGTAGCCCGGCACGAGAATGCCGACACCCGAGGGGCCGGCAATCACATGCGTTCTTCCAAACCGCTCTACGAGCTCAAGCGCGTGTAATTCCGGCACATTTTCCGCAAAAATATGCCCGCCGAGAGCGGCGGGGAAACGCTCGAAAAATGCGTTCGTCGACTCAAGTGTCCGACGACCTGATTGCACATTGAGCATCCATTTCGCCCGTGTGTCGTATGACTTCGGCACTGCCGCGACACTCTTAAAGCACGGTAGAAGAAACTCTTGTGTGCCGAAGAAGAATTTTTGCGCCTTCCGTGTACCGGCAACCAGCGCCATCACAGACGGTTCTTTTTTCCCGGAAATGTAATCAAAGTCCAGAATGGACTGGACGATACCCGGATGGTTTCCAAGTACGATGCTCCCGTCATTTCCTTCTCGTATATCTTTGAGTATGTTCATACGCGCACGTATTCAATCGCTTCATCAATCGCTTTCGTGATAACCGTGTCTGAACCGTGAATAGAACCGAGAATCTGCTCTTTCTCCAAAAAATCACGCATGAGCTCGAGCCCCGCCGCTTCGTTCGGTCCGCCACGACGGACAAACACTTTGATGCCTGCTGTGCGTAATTTTGCAGCCGACTCTCTGAGCGCATCGATAATACCGAGAAAGGTTTTTCTGACATCGGTAAAGTTTGCGACGCCGCCGGCAATGACGAGCGCCTTGCTCTTTGACTTCGACGCGAGCATAAGGTCGACGACTTCTTTCGCATACAGATAGGTTTCTTCTTGAGTCGGTCCTCCGCTGTACTCGCCGTAATTCGCCATAAGGTGCCCCGCTCCCTCGAGCTGGACTTCGTCTGCAACGACGATGGATCCTCCCCCTCCTGAGAGCAAGAGGAATAACCCGCCGTCGGAGTTGATGACGGAGAGTTTGAGAGATGCCGGAGTGGTTGCGGCAAGTTCCTCAATCTTCTCTTCCGCTCTGTGTTTTGCTTTTGTTTTGACAAGATCTTGCTCGGTCCACGAGTTGCGCACAAAAAACTCTCCGGCGCTGTCGACAAGTACGGCAGCATCAAGCAGGTGTGTGGCGCCTTTCTGCACCACGAGCGGATTTATTTCAAGAAACGCGAAATGATGTGTATTGAAATCTTCAATAACACGCTTCAAAAAATCTGCGGGCAAACCTGAGGTCTCCGCGATTGATGCCTCGTCCCCTTTTCGGATGATGTGTGTCTGTACAGCTTCAGGATGTGCCTCGATATCGACGCCTCCGTCCTTAGTATGGAGCATACGAATTCCTTCGCGTACCCGCTCAAGTGAGAAATACTGCTCTTCTTCACTTTTGTGCGGCACAAACGGCTCGAGGAGAAATTGAGAGAAACCTTTCTTCTTCCACTCGGCCATCCTCTTCGTCGCATCGGTGGAAGAGATACCTACCCCCACAAGTCCTTGTTTAAAGCGCTTTTTTACGCCTTGGTCGACCTTAGCAACCCATTTCCCCGCTTCAGGAAGTTTTCCTGTGGGAAGAGATATGCCTTTATACGAATCGCCCAAAAGTATCTTCTTCGCGCGATATTCTGTGAGCTTGACGCGCGACATACCTCAGAGCTTCATTCTGTATACGTTGGTCTCCTTCTGTTCAAATCCGACTTTTTGATAGAGTTTATTGCCTGCGACTCGCGCCGGACGACTCGTGAGGCTCACCGTAACAAGACTTTCTGCACGAGCAGTGTCGATTATGTGCTGCATGAGCTGTTTCCCAATACCTTGCCCCCGATATCCGTCGTCAACGACAACATCTTCGACAGTGCCTGTCCGCTTTCCAAGTTTATTCAAAATATAGAGTGATGCCATGCCGACTATCTTCTCGTTGTCTTTTGCGACAATGAGAACGATGTTTTTATCGCTCACGATGGGCTCGAGATCAGAAGCCGACACAGTGTGCTCTTTCGGATTTCCACGCAATTGTGCGAGCAAGCGGCTTATGTCCCCAGCCGCATTTTCCGGAACTCTCTTGAGTTGTTCTGTAGTGACCATAGGAAAGAGCGTATACCTAGAGATGTGTTTCCGCAATTGCCTTATTGATAGACAGGAGCAATGTATCTTTCATCGTCTCCGCTTCGAGGAGCGATTCCCCGGTGTACGCGGTGTGCGTGAAAAGGGCGGTCGAGAGCGCTTCCGTGGAGATGTAACCGAGCGCGTACAGAAGCCGCGCCACGCACACGACCTCCACAGTCGGAAATACAGCAGTCTGACTGCTGTATTTTTCCATGAATACGCGGTGGGCTTCCGACAACGCCGCAAAGAGGTACTCATTGGCGCCCTCTCCCTGCACAAGGCGCACCGTCAGCTCCGCAATGCGGGCGAAAGCGGCGACACCTCGCGGATCACCATGTGCAGTCTGAAGCGCGGAGGCGCCTGCGAGCCGCCATCCGCGCTTCCCTCGGACGAGAGATACATTGGCATGCGAGTAGCTTTGGAGCGCGTAGCGCATTTTCGAGATCTCGGAGCGCACAGAGCTCGCGCGCGCATGCACGAGCCCGAAATCGCGAGTGTAGAGCGTGTATACCCTATCGCTCTCCCCGCTTTCGCGGCTCCTCAAGATAAGCGCCTCAGTCTGATACTTCTGGTACATGCTATTCGAATTGGATAGTCGTACTCGTCGCCTTTTGTATCTGCTCGATATTCTTTTCGATGGCTATACGATGAGGATCATCGCCCTTCACCTTGAAGACCACAGGATCGCCGGGGCGCAGATTCTGCTCCTTGCGAAATGCCTGTATCTCGCGGATGGTGTCGCGCACAAGCCCTTCCGCTTTCAACTCGTCGGTGAGTGCCGTATCAAGCGCAAGTTCTTTCCCGGGCTTTACTTCTTTTACGTTCACCTCTTCCGCAATAATGGTCATGTACCCAAGCGGCAATTTTGAGTCGGCAGGGACCACGAGCGACGAGAGTGGCTGACGAATCTTGATCCCCGCCCTATCGCGCGCCTCAAGCGCCTGCGAGACGATCATACGCGCCGTGCGCATCGCCGCGAGCACGTTTGCGTCATCGCTGCCGAAAAGACGCTCGAAGATAGATGCATTCCGCGATACCTCCGGCCACCTGGCGAGGTGTACGCTTTCTTCATCTTCGCTCTCGCGAATTTCTTGGAAGAGACGCTCCGCAAAAAACGGTGCGGACGGCGCCATGACACGCGCAAGCGCATGAAGCACGTAGCGCATCGTCGCGAGTGCGGCTTTTTTATCCAGCGTATCTTCCTTGAAGCGGTCGCGAGAGCGGCGGAGATACCATACCGAGAGGTCGTCTATAAATCCGCCGATGGGGCGCGTCGCCACATCAAGCTGGTATGCGTTGAACCCCGCGGTCGTCTCGCGAATAAGCTCGTCGAGCCGCGCAATGATCCATGTGTCGAGAATATTTTCGCTCTTCCAGTCGCGCACCGTGCCATCCGCATACAGCTTGTAAAATGCGAGCACATTGCTAAGGCGTCCGATATGCTTCTTCGCCACCTCATCCACCCCCTTTTCCGAGAAACTCAGATTTTCCGCCTGCATGACCGGTGATGAGAGAAGGTACATGCGGAGCGAATCCGCCCCGTATGTGTCGACCATCTCCATCGGGTCGGGATAATTCTGGAGCTTCTTCGACATCTTCTTGCCGTCTTCCGCGAGCACGATGCCGTTGACGATCACATTCTGGAACGCATTGCTGCCAAACAGGGCGCCTGCAAGGACATGGAGGTAGTAGAACCACGCGCGGGTCTGATCAATCCCCTCCGCGATGAACTGTGCGGGAAAGACTTTGTCGAATGCCGCCTTATTCTCAAAGGGATAGTGCCGCTCTCCGTAGGGCATGGATCCGGAGTCAAACCATGTATCAAGCACGTCCGGGATGCGCCTCATCGAGCCGCCGCATGCGCAGGGCACCGCGACATCGTCCACGACGTGTTTGTGGAGGTCATCGATCTTTTCGCCGCTCGCCTCTTCAAGCTCACGCGCGGAGCCGAATACGCGCTCCGCTTCGCATATCTGGCAACGCCATATCGGGATGACGCTTGCCCAGAATCGCTGGCGAGAGATAGACCAATCCCTCGCGCCAAGGAGCCACTTCCCCCACCGGCCTTCCTTGATATGCTCGGGCGACCACTTGATAGACTCCGCGTTTTTTAGAAGGTCGTCTTTGATGTGCGCGACGGAGACAAACCACGAGCTCGTCGCGTAATTCAAAAGCGGCGTGTCGCAGCGCCAGCAATGCGGATACGAGTGCGCGATGTTTTCTTTCGAGAAAAATAATCCGTGCTCTTGGAGGTATGTGAGGACTGCGATGTCTGCACCCAAGCGCACGCGATCATCTTCCGAATTCGGCTTCACTTCCATTCCTGCAAAATCTTTTACTTCCGGCTTGAATGTGCCGTCCGGATTCACGTGTTGTACGAAGGGCAGATGTTCTTTCTTCAAAAGCTCCCAGTCTTCCGCGCCGAATGCGGGCGCCTCATGCGCGATTCCCGTGCCGCTCTCTGCGGTGATAAAATCCGCCGCATATACTTTCCAGCCATTCTCGCGATTCTTAAGATGCGGATCGCTGGCGTAGTAATCGAACAGTGGCTCATATTCCAAGCCGACGAGATCTGCGCCCTTGAATCGTTTCGTGACGGTGCGCTGAAGCGCATCGGCGTACTTGTTCGACACGATAAGCTGGCTTTTGTCGTCCCAGTGCAGAGCTACGTACTCAATGTCGCCATGCACCGCGAGCGCGACATTGCCCGGCAGGGTCCACGGGGTCGTCGTCCATGCGAGCATGTATGCTTCGCCCGACAACCCGAGCTTCTCGGGATTCTTCAATTTACACTTCACCGTCACCGCGATGTCTTTCACATCTTTGTACCCCTCCGAGACCTCTTGCTGAGAGAGTGTCGTCTCGCAGCGCGGGCAGATGTGCATCGAGCGATAATCTTCGTAGACGAGTCCTTTGTCGTAGAGCTGCTTGAAAACCCACCACACGGATTCCATAAACGGCTTGTCCATGGTGCGGTACGCGTGCTTCATATCCGCCCATCTCCCGATGCGAGGGATTATCTTCTCCCACTCGTGCGCATACGTGAGCACTTGCTCGCGGCAGCGCTCGTTGAATTGCGCGACGCCCATCGCCACGATTTCCTTCTTGTGCTTGAAACCGAGCTGCTTCTCGACGATATTTTCTATCGGGAGTCCGTGGCAATCCCACCCCCACACGCGCGGCACGCGGTAGCCCTGCATCGTCCAGTAGCGCGGCACGACATCTTTGATGACAGAAGCGACGATGTGCCCGTAGTGCGGCAGACCCGTCGCAAAAGGTGGACCGTCGTAGAAAATGTAGTCGCCATGTCGCGCCGGCTTATCGAGCGTCTGTTGGAATATACCGCGCTCTTCCCACCATTTGAGTATCTCTTCTTCCCGCAGAGCAGCATCCGATTTTTGCGGTTTTTCAGACATATTTTAGCCTATGGTAGCAAACGAAAAGCCCGGCAGCGAGTGCCGGGCTTTTGCATACGTGTCGGCGCGGGATCACTGCGCATCGGCGATCGCATCCTCGTAGCGAGGATCGATGATTGACCAGCCGCTGCCTGGAGAGCTTCTTCCCGGCTGAGAAACATCCTGGCTTTGCGAGCAAATTCTGCCATTATTTCCTCCTTTGGCTCCTCACTGCAGACTACCTGCAATCGGAGAATTACGCAATTACATCCTCTCCGGAGCGGGAATGCCGAGAATCCAAAGACCGTTTTTGAGCGTCTTCGCAACAGCCGCAGTCAGTGCCACCTTGTGGTGAGCGCTAGTCGAACCATCGAGAATCTGCTCGCGCGCGTACCAGCTGTTGAATGCCGATGCGACTTCGAGGAGATACGTGGTGAGAAGGTGCGGCTCGAGCTTGCTGGCCGCATATTCGACGATCTCAGGAAAACGATACAAAAGTCGCTCCAAATCGTTCGGTGCAGTGATATGATATATCATATCAGTCAACCCTTGTGTTCTGGCTCTCTCGACGACGGCGTGCGCGCGTGCGTGCGCATACTGCAAGTACGGACCCGAATCTCCCTCGAGCGAAAGCGCGCGCTCGCGGTCGAACACGATGTCTTTGCCCGACGCTTGCTTGAGTATCTGGTATTTTATGGCGGCGACGGCGACATCTCGCGCGAGCGCGCTCGCATCGTCCGCGCGGCTCTCCGCCGCGCGCGCTTTCGCCGCTTCGATCAGCTCACGGAGGAGCGCCTCGCCAGTGATCACATCGCCAGTGCGCGACGACATCTTCCCCGATGGAAGCCGCATCATGCCGTGAGAGACATGCCGTATGTTTGTAGCAATGTCTGGAAGCACCTTCCTCATCGCAGCGAGCACCACTTCGAAATACCCGGCTTGTTCGTGGGCTGTGATGGTGATCGAGGTGTCAAAGCCCCACACCTCCGATTTCATCTGCGCGAGCCCAAGATCCTTCGCCTCGTACGTCGGGAGACCCTTGGACGTAATAAACACGCGGGTATGGAGACCGTCCTGCTCGCCCTTGTAGACCACAGCGCCATCGCTCTCTTCGAAAATCTCCGGGTGCGCTTTCACGAGCGCAAGACCCTTCGGCGCTGTCTCGCTCTCGAAAAAGTAGTGATCGAATTTCGTGCCGAGTATTTTATACAGCTCCTCAAAATGCTTGAGTGATGCCTCGCGCCCCGTCGCGTATAGCTTGTTTACCTTCTCGTCGGAGCGCTCGTATACTTGCGCATTGATCGCATCGATTTCCTCTTTCGCACCTGGGTCAGATTCGTACGCTTTTGAACCCTCCGCGTAGGCGCGCCCAAGCTCGGAAGCATCCTTCGGGTCGACACCGAGCTTCATCACGCCCCAGATCGATTTCGCCACGTGCGGACCCACATCGCCTTGGTAATTCGCCCGCTTCACCTCAGCGCCGGAACACTGGAGAAGGCGCGAGATCGCCTCGCCTATCGCGTTCGACATCAAGTGCCCGATGTGGAATTCTTTGAAAGGATTCGGGTCGGTATACTCGACCATTATTTTTTTACCACTTTGATTTGTATTCGCTCCCCACATGTCTTCAGAGCGCGCTTGTTCGAGCGAGGCGGCGAGTACTCCCGGTGCGAGATAGAAATTGATGAAGCCCGCGCCAGCGACCTCTATTTTCGCCACGCCATCGAGAGTACCCAGTGTCTCCACAAGCTTTTCCGCGAGTGCACGCGGCACCATTCCCGCCTGCTTCGCGTACTGAAGCGCCGCGCTCGTCGCATAGTCGCCATTCCCTAATTCTGCTGGACGTTCGACGACTACGCTGCCAGCAGCGATGCCCACGCTCTGAAGCGCGACGATGAGTGCTTGTTCGAGTTTCTCCCGCATGCGCTCATTCTACACAATTACTTGAGAATTCGGCTTACCAGCGCCCAGACATCTTTGTGTACCGTGTCTATAGAGCGGTCTGCATTTACAAAATATATTTTTGAGCCCTTCGGTTTGAATTTCTTGAATCCGGCGCGCACCGCGCGATGATACGAAAGCGGTTTTTTGTCGTACGCATTCAGGTCCTTCGCGCGGTCGGTCAAGAGTCTTTCCCGAGCTTTCTTCGGATCAGAATCAAGGATGATATACGCGTCGGGCACCGCTTTTCTAAGCACTTCACCCGAGAAGGCGCGGATGAGCTTTGCGTACTCGGGGCGCTTCCCTGCGCATACCTGATACGCATACGTGGAGGAATCGAAACGATCGGAGATTGCCATACGCCCCTTTTTTAGCGCGGGCGCGATTATCTCTTCCACGAGCGCCGCGCGCGATGCGAGAAAAAGAAAAAAGACCGCAAGCGGCGACAGCGTCTTGCTCCCAAGAAGGACCGCGCGAACAGCCTCCCCCGTCGGGGTGCCTCCGGGGTCGTGCGTGAAGACCGCTCTGCTGCCAAGCTTCTTCCGCAGAAGCTTCACCTGGGAGCTTTTGCCTGAGCCGTCGATGCCGTCGATGACGATGAATCTCGCTCTCCTCATGGGCTGATTATGCCCAATTATTCCCAAATCGCTAGCGGCTCTCGACGTCCACCCCCATGCTGCGCGCCGTGCCCGCGATGATTTTCTTGGCTTGCTCAAGATCGTTGGCGTTCAAATCTTCCATCTTGTCTTTCGCGATATCCTCAAGCTGCTGCTTCGAGAGCTTGCCCACTTTGTTCTGCGGCTTGTCCGACCCCTTCTCGATGCCGAGCGCCTTCAAGACCATGCGGGAGGCAGGCGGCTTTTTCACGATGAAGGAGAACGTGCGATCCTTATAGACCTGCATGACGACCGGCAAAATACTACCGATTCTATCTTTGGTCTGCGCGTTGAATTGATTGACGAATTCCCCGATATTGACGCCCGCAGGACCAAGCACCATACCCACCTGCGCAGCAGGAGTAGCGGTACCCCCCGGAAGCTGCAATTTGATTACTTTCGTTATTTCTTTTGCCATACGGAATCTGTGTCGGTGCACTATACCTGCAAGTCGACGTTATTTCAAGCTTTTGAGCTTCGTCAGGATTGGACGTGCCAGCTTCCGTGCATTCCCATGCGAGAGCAGCCCACTGTATGATTCCAGCACCGGTTTGCTCTCGCTTCTCGCCGTGGCGCTCATCATCCGCCGCTTCGTCGCGGTGCGCAGCACGCGGTGGTCGGGAAAATGCACCCAGCCCAGGAAATCGACACCGGATGCGAGCGTCTTGATGAACACCTTGTCGGGATGGAGTGTGAGTGCGAGTCGGCGCTCAAGAAATTCTGCAATCTTCGGGAGCAGGATATCAAGGTCCGACCTTGACGCAGAGAGGAAGACGAAATCATCCGCGTAGCGGACGTAGTGCTTCGCTTTCAGACGATGCTTCACGAATTGGTCGAATTCATTCATGTAGATATTTACCAACAGTTGGCTCGTGAGGTTGCCGAGCGGGAGTCCCCTGTGCTGACACCGATTCCCCACGGTCGTGGTGAATCGGTGGCGGTGCGGGCTGCAGGAGCAGAAGCTCCCGATGATCTCCGAGAGGAGCGCGAGGATGCGCTCGTCTGCAATCGAGCGGCGCAGGATGTCGAGCAGAATAGATTGATCGATACTCGCGAAGAATTTCCTGATGTCGCACTTGAGTACCCAGCAGGTGCGCGTGTGATTGCGCGAGACTGTGTACGCAAAGCGGCGAAAGCGGTCCATTGCCTTGTGCGTACCCTTTCCTCTCCGGCATGAATACGAGTCTGCGATGAAGGCGCGATCGAAGAAGGGATAGAGCATGCGGTATATCGCATGGTGGAGCGCGAAGATGTTGTCCATGAGCGCGTGCTGGAATTCCTGTACATCGAGCTTCTTGCGCTTGCCCCGCACAAATTCTCGCCAAGCTTCGAGGAGATTTTCTACCGAGATGATATCCTCGTAGTTATGCGCGAAGCGGATGCGACCAATACGCCCCCCCGGCCGAGGACTGCTGCCTGTTTTGGAGCGCATCAAGACCGCGTACATTTTGTGGCATGAGTACCATTCTAAACTGCCAAAGACTCACCGATACACCGTTGGTGCAAAGATAGATTCGCTGTTCGCAGAGGTGATGGAGATGGTATCGGCGGCGGCATTTTTGCCGAAACAGGAGAAACTGTCCTATGTACGGACCGCGATACGAAAGTCTGACGCGCTGAAGCTCCTGCTTCTGATTCTGTGGGAAACGAAATCTCTTGATACGAAGAAATACGCCGCGCTATGCGCGCCACTCGATGAGGTGGGCAAGATGCTCGGCGGCTGGCAGGGGCAGCTTGTAAAAAACTCAGCCCCGCGCGAAGGCGCGGGGCTGAAGTGCAAAGGTCAAAGCGGCCAAGTGCAATACAAGTGTCAGAGAGTCGAAGACACTTCCGGGACGCCAGCGAACGACCAGTCGTCGTGCCAGTCGAGGCCGCCGCGGCTGACGTACACGCGGCGCGCGTCAGGCCAGCGGTAGAACGCGGCGAAGCAATATTTGCCGTCAGCGTCGATCCACTGACAAGCAAGCCCCTTCTCGTCGGCCGCGGCAGGATTTTTCTTACAGTAGTCCGCGAGAGCTTCCACGTCAACGCGAAGGCCACGCTGACGATATTCCTCGGCAAGATCGTTGCAACTCAACACACCATCCTTGTACTTCGACTTGTCGACGTTGAAGATGTGGAGTCGGGCGCTAGACTTCGTACCGCGCGGCATTGTCGCGACAACCGCCGAATCGGAATAAATCTTCCGACCAGTATCAATCAATACCTGCTCGTTCGAGCGGGAACGGTCGATCGTGCGGACGGTGTGGACGATCGAGCCAACAGTCATCGCGATGTGCTTACGCAGGACACCGATCTGCTCGCCAAGATAGCGGTTCTGCCCGAGGACCGCCTGCACTGCGGCCGAATCGCCGATTGCCGTGCGATGGGTCATGAGCAGTGCCCTGTAATGGGCGACGGCTTTGTCGACCTGCTTGAGAGTCATTGGGTTTGATGGGGTCATGGTCTGTGCCATGGCGTCATCTCCTTTTGTGAACGAGCTGTCCTGACGTCCGAGAATACGGAGTCATCAGCTAAATTGATTGTACCACTCTTTATCAAAAAAGCAAGTCCACGAAAAAGCCCCTTTTTCGGGGTTTTTTCAGCCTTCGTGGCTTTTGTTTTTACACTCGCTGTACCTGGTCCGCTTCGAGCTCCACCGGTGTCTCGCGACCGAACATTGGTACGAGCACTTTAACTTTTCCGCGCTCTTCGTCAATCTCTCCCACCTTTCCTTCCAGATCTTTGAACGGTCCGTCGATGATAACGACCGCATCGCCCTCCGAGAGATCGATCGCGTGGCGGACAGTATCTCCGAGCGCGCGCTTGAGGATCTTGTCTACCTCTTCCTGCGCGAGCGGCACCGCCTGATTCGCGGTACCCACAAACCCCGTCACCTGCGGAGTGTTTCTCACCACGCTCCACGCATCGTCGCTCGCGATCATGTCGACAAGGACATAGCCGGGGAATATCTTTTCCTTGGTCTCGGTCTTGCGGCCGTTCTTGATTTTTATCTTCTTCTCGGTCGGGACGACGACTTGGAATATCTTCTCCCCCATGCCGAAAGAGTCGACGCGCTGCCTCAAATTGCGGGCGACCGCGTCCTCGTATCCGGAATACGTGTGCACCGCATACCACTTCCGCTCACTGCCGTGTGTCTGCTTCATATGTTTATTGGGTCGTCGTGGTCGAGACCTGCTCGACGACAAACGGCGAATCGGAGATCGGCTGCTGCGTGATAGTGATCGGATTTTCCTGCGGAAGCACGTTTAAGAAGCGCGCGAGCCCTGTCGTGAAATGAAAGTCGAAAAGCCCGAGGTAGAGCGCGACGAAGATTGAGACGAGTACCACAAGAATCGTGTATACGATTGTCTGCACCTGGGTCGGCCACGCGACGTGGTGAAGCTCGCCGCGTGTGTCTTTGAGGTATTGAATGAATGACATATCGAGGTGTAATGAGTCATTTTAAAAACGCCTCCCGGCGTTTGCAAGAATAGTACTCGCTTGGGCAATACTGTCAAGCCGCCCCCCCCTGGGGGCGGCTTGATCTCTCCGCACAGTCCCTAGCGGATCTCGTAGGTTATATTCACGTTTGAGGTGATTTTGTTTTCGCCGGCGGGAAGCTCGGGAGATGCCTTCGTCGCAGAAGCGTCCATGCGCTCCGCGCCACCCATGCCGTATGCATAGGGCGCCGGGTACCCGCCCTCGTTTTCGTAGAATCCGACGACGCGTACAACCTCAACGCCCAGAGAGTCCGCGAGCGCCTCTGCTTTTTCTTTCGCCTGCGCAATCGCCTTGTCGCGAGCCTCCGCCTTGAGCGCATCTTCGTCGTCGATGGTAAACGAAAGCCCCGATACAGAGGATGCTCCAAGACCACCGACTCCCGAGAGCAAGTCTCCTGCTTTCTTCGTGTCGCGCACTTTTACGGTAAGGGTCTGACTTACTTGGAAGCCGCGGAGCTCCTGACGACCTCCGGGGCAGTAGCCGCCCGAGCACGCGACTTGAATGTAATCATATTGAGGGTACACGCTGTAGTCGGTGGTCTTGATGTCTTTTTCCTCGATGCCCTCTTTCTTCAAGTACGCGACGATGTCGTTGGATTTTTTAGTCGCGACATCTTGCGCGTCTGCGACTTGCTTCGCCTCTTCCTGGACGGTCACGCTGAATGTCGCGGTGTCCGGCACGGCAAATACCTCGCCTTCGCCTGATACGGTGATGCTGTTGGTCGCAGTGACTCCGCTTCCGATATAGCGATACCCTTTCAAAGCAGCAAGCGCCTCGACAAAAAGAAATACGGAAAGCGCGATGAGCGCTACCGCCGCGAATTTCCGCACTCGTTCCGTCGCACTGATAATCTTGTCCGCCGCTTGTCCATCCATATGATGAATGTGTTATGAAATAAAAGCTTTCGCGATATACGACGAGTATACCACCCGCTTCTTACCGAGCGGCATGAATATTGAGACGACCCTTGTACTGCGCGAGAAAAAACGGCCATTGGGAGTGCATCGGCTCAGGAAATTGACCAAACGGAAACCATCTCACGTCATCGAATTTGTGTGGCTCGCCATTTTGAACCTGGCTCCTGTCGACCAAGACCTTGTAGTCGAGACTGACCCAGTGCGTCTTATTCCCATCCTGCTCGCGAAAGACATCCCGGAAACCGAGAAACTCTACCTCAAGTGCATCCGCGCAGTACTCTTCTTTCACTTCCTTCCGAACCGTCTCTTCTCCTGTATGTCCGAACTCGACACTACCTCCCCCGCAATCCCATCGTCCGTGCTCATCGCGGCAATTGACCCCACGCTTAGAGAGTACGACATTCCCCTCTCCGTCATGACAAAGGTACGATGCGGTGACCCCGATGTAATCTATTCCTTTTCTGCTTATTTCCATGGGCGATCGTCGGGAATCGAACCCGAATTGAGAGCTCCACAAGCTCCAGTGTTGACCGTTACACCACGATCGCCATCAAACACAGATACTGTATAGCAGATTTGGGAGAGAGATGCGACTTCGTCGCGCACTATCGCCTCACCTGTTCGAGATTTGGCAATTTTTCTACAAGCACCACCGTAAAAAGAACGCGACCGATGATCTGCCCATGCTCTGTCAACACGTTGACCGCCATTCACCCGGACGCACATCCTCCTTGATCGAGTACCCTCTGTATCCCCCATCGCGACCGCCGAGAATCGGAAACTGCTCCGTATTCGTCGTCTGCCACGAGCCGAGCGCCGGATCATAGTATTGCCACTCGTGGAAAATCGTCGTCGCAAGACCGGTGGGCGCAAAAATCGCGCTCCAGACGACCACTGTATCGATCGGAGCCTGGTGAAAGGTCTTGCTGTACCGTTCGAGGATATTCCACCACTCCCGCGGCTCTTCGGTGAGCACGTACGCGCCGTCGGAAAGACGCTGTACGGAGTGGAATACTCCCGCTTCTTTCAGCGCGAGCGGCAAGGGCGGAATGGCATTCGAGAAATACAGGACATTGAATATGACAAAGATGACGGCGATTGTGCGCGCGACTCGCGTGCGCTCTTTCCGCACCACCTCGGGGACAACGAAATACAAAACCTTCATGAAAAGCGTGACGGCGCAGAGGCTCACGATTCCGCTCACGACGAACATCCACGGACCGATAGTGCGGAAAACGACCGGTAGAAAAAATATGAAGAATGAGAAGAGGACGGTGAAATACAGACTGACCTGAAATGTAAAGCGCCGGTACAGACGGAGGAAGCGCTCGTTGCCGACGAGCAATACCGCGAGCGCCAGTATGAATATCCAGCTCACCGCATACGCCGCGCTCCTCGAATAGAGCGAGAGAAATCCGCTGAAAAGTCCTCCGAAAGAAAACTGCACGACGATGGGGATCGCGGGGGCAACGTTCAGAATCCACCGCGTCTTTACCCGGCCAGTCTCCAGCACATTGACCGCAATGATGCCAAGCGCGGCACATGCGAGATATGAAAAAAGAAGGAGGTTCGACGTCCAGAGATCTACGCGCCGGAGCAAGACGAGATTGTCTGCGATGAATCCCCCGATCAGCGCGAGGGGTGAGATGTAGCGCTCGTACCAGTGGACAAGTTCTTCTACATTGTGCGGGAGTCGCGGGCGTGCCATAGCTACTGATACGAAGGGGGTTGTTCGGAGACGTGGGCGCGATGGTTTACGAAGCGCGTGAGCGCATAGAGAAGCGAGGAGAGCCGATTCGCATACGCGCGGCTCGAATCAGATATGGCGCGCTCACCGGATTCGTGCAGCGTGGCGACGCGGCGCTCCGCGCGGCGCGAGACCGCGCGCGCGATGTCGAGCCGCGCGGAGAGCTCGGTCGCACCCGGCACCAGAAAGGTCTTGACCGGCGGCATCTCTGCTTCAATGCGGTGTATCAGCATCCCCATCGCCTCGACGCTCGAAAGTGGGATCGATTTCTCCGCGCCGGCGACCTCCGCCTGAAGCGTGAAAAGGTGATCTTGCACGTCGTGCAAGACGAGCTTCATCCGTCTTCCCTGCACTTCAGTCCCTTCGCCACATTCCGCCTTGCACCACCCGACAAGCGTATTTAATTCATCGAGCATGCCGAGACACTCGAAAATCGGCGAGGTCTTTGACACGCGCGCGCCGGGCGGCGAATCGAAAAGCTTCGACGTGCCGCCATCTCCTTTCCCGGTGAAAAAAGCCATGACTCCATGATAGCAAATATCACTCGGTCCCACGTGCAGAGACACGACTCCGTTACGGCAGAACGATCGGAGCGTCTGGATCGTTTCCTCGAGTGACTCCCGAATACAAGACGTATAGAAGCGGTGTCACGGCGACGACGAAATAACTGACCCATACAAAGGGGGTGAAAAATATCGAAAAACCAATGGATGGCAAAAGAACGAGCGCATCGAGCACGATGTGCATCAGCCCAAATCCGATCCCGTATCCGATAGCAGCCACGGCAGTCAGTGGACCCAAAAATCGCGTAGCAACAAGCACGAGCGCACACACGGTGATGTACCCCGCGACTTGCGCCCCTAAGCCGTACGAGAGTCCGTAGGTCGAAAGTACCGCCCATAGGAAGAAAACCCCCGAGTACGTGACGAAGCCCCACCACAGGACGAACGAATAGCGGATGGGCATGCATTTCAGTGTATCATGGTCAGATAAAGCTCCATGAAACTGCCCGAACTGTCGTTCGCAGCGCTTGCATTAATGGTTATCACTGCACTTTTCAGCGCTACCACGGTCCTTGTACATCCTTCCACGGAGGTTGCGCAAACAGTCAGAGCGACATCGCAAAAAGGCAATTGTAAGCTCGGGGACCTAGAATTCAGAGGGGCAAGCAGTATCGGGGAGCAAGAGTGCAAACGCGGCGCTGAGTATGAGATCATCGCACCAAAAAAGAAGGGGGATTTTGTCTACGATATAAAAACGAAAAAATGCCCACCATCCCCACCACCTACCCCACGAGGCGTGAATCCTGAAGTGTGGAAGAAACAGTGGGAGGCAAAGCAGCCAGAAGGAGTGGTAAGTCTAAAGACACCGACCAACGGGACGCTCATCGTGACCTGCGACAAGAAATTGGGCAGTTCGGGATCCTTCATGAAGGAGGTCGGCGACATATCGCGTGCCTCTTTGGGTGAGGCGCGAACTACATCCCCCGAAAGTCCTCGGACGCCTTCGGCGCCAGCGCGTGAAAGCAGCTATGCTTTTCAAGATTCTTTCGATGAGCAACCCCCTTCTTCTTCGAACTCGGACGGAACAGAAAAACCGAAGACGTCGCTTGAGGATTTGGCGAAAGAAATCGCACAAAAAAGAAACGACCTCAACAACAGCGACCCCGCAATCCAGCGCGCGGCGCAAGACTACTTGGCACTACAATCACGACTCGGAGAAGGGCGCTACATCGGCGTGGAAAGCAGCGAGCGGGACGGGACGCTCGGTGGAGCTATTCAAAAAGATGTGCGCGAAGCGTCGGCTCGTAATACAGCTCTGGCGATTTCAGACACATTTGCCAATGCGGACGGAGTCTACGTGACCAACGTCGAGCAAAAAGGTTTGGCGACGCGAGTCCTCGATAGAGCGACCGGGAGCGAGACCTTTTACAGCAATGTTACCGGGAGACCCTTTCTGGAGGTGGACGGCAACGCTCTTTCTCTTATCTCTGCCGACGGATCAGTGTACCCCGTGGCGCCTGACGGAGAGTGGCAAAACAAACTCGGGACGCTGGACAAAACAGAATACGATGTCTTTGCAGATAATTACCTCTCCCCGAGAGAAATGCCTGTTCAATCTTTCAAATACGATCCACCAGTGGCGGCCTGGACAGATGATACTGGCGCTGAAATACCGCCAGCGACTTCTGAATACCCGAATGGTCGCGTGACTATCACTGACAGTGACGGGAACAAAAAGGTTATTCCGGCAGATGAATACTGGGCGGTAATTGAAGCGGGTAAACGCGTGTACGATACCGACCAACTCGCACGAGAAATAAATCAATGGACACACGGCAAGATCCTTCTCTCGCCGCCAGAAGCATTCCCTTCTTCGAAGGGCGGCTTTTTTGCTGAAGGCGGCAATGTACCTGCAAGTTCG
The DNA here is from genome assembly GCA_903858755.1 of uncultured bacterium. Classification (GTDB taxonomy): domain Bacteria; phylum Patescibacteriota; class Minisyncoccia; order Phycocordibacterales; family UBA2100; genus UBA10103. The sequence continues at coordinate 44,172 of CAIOKC010000032.1, forward strand.
CTCACGCCACAGTCTATCGGGCAATATGCGAGTGCAATGGAGAAAATGTACGACGTATACAAACAAATGCCGCCGGAACTATGGGCAAACGAGGGTATACAACCTACTGATGTATATACTTTTGCACAAGATCCTGCCGCACCAAAAGTCAGAGCGGCGGGAATCGCATATCTTGGTGGGGGCAGTCAGTGGTCAAATCCCGACGCACACGACGTATACATGACAACTGGTCACGAGCTTGGGCATACGTTGGGAAACGTCTTCCCGAGTGATCAGCAGTGGGGCTCAAGTGTGTATGGCGAATCGTGGCAGCGTGCATACGGTGGGAAAGATTCAGTTGAGGCGTACGCTGCCGGTAAACTTGGGTACGACAGAGCTCCGGGTTATGCGACGACATACGGCTTTGCGGGCGGTGTGCGTGAAGATCAGGCGGAGATATTTGGTGCCATGCTCACGAATTATCCGGCGGTACAACACGCCGCTGCAAGCGATCCTGCGTTGAATCAAAAAATGCAGATGGTGCAGGATTCGTTTTCCGCAGCAACAGGTGGCGTTATGAATCAGAATTACTGGAACAACATGAAAGTTCTCGACTCAGACTTCTTCCTCGCACAATCAAACCCTAACTTTTTGACAACACTATACCGAGTACTCGGAGCCAAGCGTGCGGGTCTTTGACACGCGCGCGCCGGGCGGCGAATCGAAAAGCTTCGACGTGCCACCATCTCCTTTCCCGGTGAAAAAAGCCATGACTCCATGATAGCAAAAGTCCGCGCGAGTCGCCGAGCGAAGCGAGGCGGCCTCATCCGACTTGCAATTTCCTTTCTGGTGCGCAGGGGGAGACTCGAACTCCCATGCCCTTGCGGGCGCTACCACCTCAAGGTAGTACGTCTACCAATTTCGCCACCTGCGCAATGCGAGTAAATAGTACTCGGTTTTGTTGGAAACTCCAGCGTTTCTGGAGGTCTCCTATTTCGTCTCCTCGACCGGCGCCGTCATCTCAGCGACGATCTCTTCTTTTTGTGCTTCCGTCTCCTCCGCAAAATCAGCAGGGACTCCCTGCATGTCGTTGGATGAGATATTCATCATGCGAGTGCGGCGGAGCTGGCGGCGCGCTTCGCGCGCCACTTTGTCGCGTATGTAGTAAAGCTTGGCGCGGCGGACGCGAGCGCGCTTCACGACTTCGATACTCTCTACCATGGGAGAATAGAGCGGGAAAATCTTCTCGACTCCGACGCCGCTTGCGACGCGGCGCACGGTGAAAGTCGCACCCGCTTCGGTGCCGTGCTTGCGCGCGAGGACCAGCCCCTCAAAAGCCTGCAAGCGCTGCTTGCCCTTTTCGATGATTTTCTGCATGACACGCACCGTATCCCCCGGTCGGAGGTCGAGGTTCTTGCGAGAATCCATCTGTATCGGTGATACTTTGATCGCCATATGCGCGGGCACTATACCACCTGGAGTCTAATAAAACAATATTCGCCGGGTGTCTCTATTGTACCAAGCTAGAACCTATTTTCAAACGCGTTGACTTCCCACGCGCAGAGCGCGTGGTGGCTTTGACCTGAATCGTACGCTCCACGAACACCGCCCCCCGCCTCGCGGACTCGGCGGCAACCCCGAAAAGAAAAACGCTCCATGCATTGGTTGTTAATTGGACAAACCTTCTTTTGTCGCGCATATGCAACACATATTAGGTGTTGCATTTAGAATTAGAACTCGCGTGGAATAGCCCGCTTTGTCCCTTATGGTATACTGCTCGTATGAACAAGACAGGCAAGAAAAATGTATCCCTGAGCGACCTCTACCAAGAGGTTAGGGCTCTTCGTCGTGATATGTCGGTGTTCATGCCCACCGAATCTTTTGACGACTATAAAAATAAGAAGGAGCTCGTGGCCGCACACCGTGATACGCGTAAGGAAATAGCTCGCACTAGGCGAGCATAACCATGCGGATTGTCCGCACGAAAAAGTTTGAGAGGATGCTTGGGCGCTTGCCTGCATCTGTGCAAAAAGTATATCGCGGGCAAGAAAATCTCCTTCAGGAAAACCCGCGAGATTCTCGTCTTCATCTTAAGAAACTACAAGGGATCGAGGATACATACTCCTTCCGCATTACGCGCTCTTACCGGGCGCTTTTCATATGGGAAGATAACACGGCTTGGCTTTTTGCCATCGGAGATCGAAAAGATATTTACAACTGATATATGGAATTTGAGACACTGGATCAAATACTCGCCAAAAGGAAAGAGGTTGAACAGGAGCTAATTGAATTTCTAAAGGAGACGGAGAGCGATTTTACCTTAGAGGATATTCAGCAAGTTATTTTCGAAGAAGAGAACACCGACGACTTAACCGATGTTATAGCCATGTTTGATACGGGGCACGGCCAGTTGGAATTGAGTGCCATTCTCGAGACGGTCAACGACGCGTGGAATTATTTTCCACATAAAATTTTGGGAGGGATCTCTCCCGCTGAAATGATACTAAATCACAAACGAAAATCGCGCAGTTGACGCATCAAAAATACCGCCGCCTTCTGCGCGACGCGTCCCGGTCTCTCGACTTAGCATTGTCTGGTGCGCGGTGCAGGACTCGAACCTGCGACCTTCTCTGTGTAAAAGAGTTGCTCTACCAACTGAGCTAACCGCGCGTTGCCCTCGGTAGGAATCGAACCTACATAGCCGGCTTAGAAGTCCGGAGTTCTATCCATTGAACTACAAGGGCTCTGTGTGAGCACCCTAACTGTACACAGCGTTTACGTTTATGACAATTTATTTTGATGGATCGGATGGAAGGTCAGGCGCGCGCCCTTTGAGCGCTTCGAATCGGGCATTCCGCGCGTCGAATGCCGCGATAGTCGTGTTCAATGTTGAACGATCAAGTGCGGGCGCGGGCGTAGGTGCCGTACTGTACGCTCCACCGAGCGCGACGAGAACCCTGTTTAGAGTCAAAATCCCGTAGGTAAAGACCGCGACAACCGCGACAAAGGCGAGTACGAGGAGCGCGCGCCAATACAGATCGGTCAGGCGCCGGAGATTCTCCGGCTGGTGCCTGCCAGCGTACACATCGTACAAACCTTCCAAAAATGATGGAGCGATCTTCATGGCGAGAGCGTCGAGCTGGTAAGGAGGCTGACCGAAGTATTCATGGTCCACGTCGCTCCCGCATCGGGAAGATGCTCGAGGTCGAAGCGACGTATGGACGAGGGAAGCGACAGTGTCTCGAAAAGCTGGAGCGCGTGCATCAGCTCTGCGAACGTGCCCTCGCCCGCCACCACGAATCCGACGGCGTCCACGGAAAGATTGGGTACGGTCGGCGCGCTTTCGGGCGCGGCATTCCCGAGCTGCGCACTGATCCCTGCCGCCTTTCCCGCCCCCTCGATCAACTCGACCGCGGAGACGACATCCGTCGCGAGAAGCGCATCGAGGCGCGCGCGATCGCCCGCGGTATCCTGTACCAAAGCATGCAGCCGCACTGCGACATCGTGCCGGAGCGCGGTTTGCTGGGCGGTTTGAATAGCTTCTGTGCGCCGCACTTCGTCGGCGGATATCGTCCACGCAAAATACCCGACGCAAAGCCACGAGAGCACGGCGGCTGCGAGCGCGACCCATGAGACAGCGATACTAGTGCGTGATTTCATACGAAGTAATTCAAAATCTTCCTGAGAGGGTCATGGAAAACCGCCCGCCCTGCGCTCCCGCAAGATCGCCGATGGGGACGACCACGGACGAGAACGTAGGATCAGCAGCGAGTGCTTTTCTGTAGATGCCAACGCCCTCGCGACTCTTCGACAAGCCGGCGAGCACGAGCGAGCCGGGCGTGTAGCTGATGTGATCGACGATCACTCCCGAGGGTCGCAGCGAAAGCGCGCGCGCGAGCGCCGCGGAAGGAGTCGTCGTTGCCTCTACAAGAGGAGCAAACACAGTGAGAATCGCTTGTGTCCGCCGGATATCTTCTTGATCCTTCGCGCTCGCCACGCGCTCTGTCTGCTCGGAAGGCGTCTCCTCATCCGCATGCAGCGCGAGATAGCTTGGCAGGAGCGAGAGCGCGGAGAGGAGCGCAGCGAGGAGTGCGACAGCGGATCCCGCGACTATAAAACGAGCGCGGTAAATCCGCCCCAGTGCTCGCTCTGCGTCGGGTGGGAGGACGTTGGTCATGGCAATGTACGAAGCGCGAGACCGATCGCTGTCGCGAATTGGAGCGAGCGGCGGCAATCGATCGGCGGGATGTATTCGTCGAAATCGCAGATATGCCTCCACACATTCGCGCGCGCCGTCGGTGCCTGGACGCGCGCGGCGATGTAATCCGTAAGACCGCTCAGATTTGCACTCCCGCCTACGAACAGGACCTGCCCTACCGGGGTCATGCGATCGCCGCGCTCATTCCTTCGGGTATCCCAGTAGTGGAAGTGCCGCGTGACCTCATCGGCAAGCGCCGCTGCCGTACCCATCGCGACCTGCACCGCCTCAGACGAATCTCCGCTCTCGACCTGCAAACCTTTCTCATTGCGGAACGCCTCGGCTTCCTCCGCAGTCATTGAGAGTTTCTCCACAAGAGCCTTCGTGATGCCGTCTCCGCCCACCTCAACCGTCGAGGTGAATATCGGCACGCTCCGCTTAAGGACGGCGAAGCCGGTGCGAGCGCGCCCGAAATCAACAAGGAGCGTGATCGGCTCGTCCTCTTGTCCGCTCGAGACCGCCCGCGCGATTGAACGCGCCTCGACTTCAAGCGAGATAAGCGTGATGCCAGCCATGTCGAATGCCGCGACATAGCTTTCTGCAAGATCGCGAGGAAAGACGGAGACTCCTATCTCCTCCCCTTCTCCGTCGTCGTGCTTGAGAATGACGTCGAAATCGTAGACCGCGGTCGCGGGCGTGATCGGCACGCGACCCTCAAACTCGAATTCGATCATGCGGAGCACCTGATCGCGCGGCGTCCCTTCCGGCACGTGCATAGTGAATACGTACGCTGCCTCTTCAGGAAGCGCTGCATGCGCGAAGGAGATGCCTCCAAGATTCCTTTTTACTTCGGCGAGGGTGTCTGCAAGCGCTTCCACGTCTTGTATCACGCCGCCGACGACTACGTCCGGCGGAAGCGGCGTGTCGCCCCACGAGACGACGCGGTGCGTATCCTTGAATGGAGCGAGCACGAGCCACTTGACCGACGAATCGGAAATATCGATTCCCGCCGACTGCGGTGAAAGGATCGACGGCGTCGGAAACCACCGACCAAAAGTACGGGAAAGTGCACGCGCCCTTTCTCCGAGCTGCGCGGTTCTCGTGTTCATCCCGATAAGTATAGCATCGTGCGCGATGCTACTTCAGCTTCGTCCCGAGCGGCACATCGCGCTCGGGCGAAATAAGCGCGACTCCCTCCTCGTCGCTCGCCGCGAGCAACATTCCCTGGCTTTCGATTCCGCGAATCACGCGCGGCGCAAGATTCGTAATGTACGGAAATCGACGCCCGATGAGCTCTTCCGGTTTTTTCCACTCCGCGATACCGGATACGATCGTCCGTACTCCCGATTCACCGAAATCCACTGCGCATTTGATGAGCTTATCGGTCTCCGGCACCAACTCCGCCGCGACGACCTGCCCGATGCGTATCTCGAGCTTTGCAAAATCATCGTATGAAATCTCATTTCCCATATTCCGCCTATTCTAGCGTATCCGGCAACGGCGCATCCGAGTGCATGTCGAGGTACCGCTGGAGTATCACGGCAGCGGCAGCAGCGTCGTTGTGCCCTTCTCCCTCAGGCGCATAGCGCGACGACTCGACAGAACTCCCCGCCTCCCACGCAGGATGCACCACAGCCCCACTCGACGCGAGCGTTTTCATAAAACGCTCCGCCTCTTCCGTGATGGCATTTACCGCGCCGCCAAATGCGCGCGTATCGCCGACGACGACAGCCCCGACCCGCTTTTCCTCGAGGATGTTTAGAATGCGCGGCACAAGCTTGTCGTCGCTCGCCACTGTCTCGAGAGGAAACGCGATAACGCCGGTCGCATCCGAGAGCGCGAGCCCCACGCGCTTCGCGCCATAGTCGATGCCGAGATATTTCATCGCACTATCATGCCAGTTTGGACGTTTTATACAACTCCGGTCGGTGCGGCTTCAGGCGCACGATGCGGGCACGGAGCCCCGCGGCTTCTATATCCCGCTCGAGATTCTTCACGTACTCACCCTCCTGATCGTAGCCGAGGGCGATGATATCCGGTCGTGCGGCGACCATATGCTCGGCATACCCCTCCGCATCGCCAAGCACGACCTCATCCGCAAGACCACTCGCTCGGATCGCTTCGCGACGCTCTTTTTCCGAATGCCGTGGCCGACTCCCCTTCACTCGCTCGACGACGAGGTCGCGCGCGACCGAGACGACAAGACGCGCATCGGGCGCAAGCGCTCGCGCTTGCGCAAAAAGATTCCTGTGCCCTTCGTGGAGGATGTCGAAGGTGCCAAATACCATGACGCGCGTCATATGTTCACCCTATGCCCGGCTTTCACCCGCCGCGTTGATGTTGCTCAGCATGTAGAGCGCGGACAAAAGGACTGCCGTACCAATCCACTGTCCCGCGAAAAGCCCGAAGTAGGTGCCTTCCGCCCACGCGCCGGGGATGAAATACGCATTCACGAACACCGCCGCGAGCGGGAATCCGAGCTCGGCAAGCGTCGCGATCGATGCCCGCGTGTATTGCAGACCGTAGTAGTAGAGAAAGAGCGAGAAGACGCCAGAAGCGAGCGCGATTACCCCGATAAAAATCCAATCGGTGGTACTCACCGACGAAAACGGCGGGGGAGTGCCTTCGATCACCACGTTGAGAATGCCGAGAAACACAAACGCGCCGAGAAACCTGAGCGCGGTCAGCGTCTGGAACGAAATCGAGCTCAAGACGTATTTCCCGAATACGGTCGACGCGCCCCAGAGCACCGCGGCGGCAAGCGCAAGGATCACGCCCATCGTATTTGGGTTAAACACCTCCCCCGCATACAGCTGCGGCACGAGATTCGGAAAACTCACGAGGTACGCTCCGCAAAGCGCAAGCGCCGCCCACAGCCAGAATCTTTTGCTCAACTTCTCCCCCAAGAAAAACCCCGCGAGCGTGATCGCGATAAGCGGCTGCAGCTTTTGCAGCAGTATCGCGACCGACGGATTCACATAATGGAACGACTGCGTGAACGCGACGGAGCCGAGCGCGGAGCCGCCGACCGCAATCGCCCCGACGGCGAGCCAGCCGCCAAGCGACAGATTTTTGAGATCACGCCAAAAGTAGGCGAGGATGGGGATCGCGAAAAGCGAATCGACTCCGTGCTCCGCAAATACAATGAAGCTGGAAGAGAGCCCCTCGGTGAGATGCGAGCGGAAAGGCGCGTCGGTCGCCCAAAGCACCGCCGCGAGGAAGACAAAACCGGGACCCCACGCGAGCATCGAGCGCGCGTTGCTCATAGAAGCGCCAGCTCGAGCGCGGCGACTGCCGCTTCGATGCCTTTGTTGGTCTCCCCGCGGGAGCGAGTGCGCGCCTGCGCGAGAGTATTGGGAGTGATCACTCCAAACGATATCGGAATGCCCGATTCGAGCATGATCTGCATGATGCCGGAAGAAGCCGCGCTCGCGATATAGCGATCATGCTCGGTCTCGCCCTTGATCACACAACCGAGCGCGACGACCGCACGCACTCTTTTCTTCCGTATGAGAGAACGGCACCCGAACGGGATCTCGAAGCTCCCGGGCACATGGAGGATATGGATGTTTCTTTCTTTCACTCCCCATGTCGCAAGCGTGCGAAGAGCGCCTTCAAGCATCGACTCCGTGATGTCCTCATTGAAGCGCGACACGACGACCCCGACGCTGAGCTTGGAGGCATCACGCGCTTTCCTTGCCTTTGCGTACTCCTTTCGCTGCATTGCGGCTCACTCTACCACACGCGCTTTTCCTGGCGAGAAAGGGCGTCCGATCCAGCTCTACGTTGACGGTATCCCCTGCGCCGAGTCTCCCGAGATTCGTCTTCGCGAGCGTATGCGGGATAAGCGCGACAGTGCACACGCCTTTTGCTTTGCGAGCGACGGTGAGGCTGACCCCATTGACCGCGAGAGAGCCGCGCAGCAGTATCTCTCTCGAAAGCTTCGGCATTGAGAGCGATATCTCACGGGAGCGACCCTTCTCGATGATCGAGACGACGCGCGCCTTTCCGTCGACATGCCCCTGCATAAGGTGCCCATCGATGCGGTCGCCATACACGAGCGAACGCTCAAGATTCAAGAAAGTGCCGCGCACAAAAGCAGAAGCGGTCGTAGAGGAAAGCGTCTGCGGCATGTACTCCACGTCGAAGAAATCTTTTCCGTGCGAAACGACCGTCGAGCAGATGCCGTCGATTGCGATACTTTGCCCATCCGAAAGCCGCCACGCACGCGGCTTGCGTATCCTGACGCAGAGCATGCGCGCGCGCCGCGACACTGAGATGACGCGCGATTCCGCCTGGACTATCCCGCCAAACATGCCCGCACCATATCATCCCCTCCGTGATCGCGCGATTTCCAATATTCCAAATCCTACGCCATGGCGGAGGATTGGGAATATTGCTTACAGCTGAAAATAGGCGCGTACGGCTTTTACGTCTGCAGCGATCGCCTCGCGGAGCGACACGGCATCGTCAAATGCCTGGTCTTCGCGGATTTTCTTGTGAAGCTCGATCGTGATCTCTCGCCCGTACAGATCATCGGAAAAGTCGAGGATGTGCGCTTCGAGCAGTTTCCTTCTTCGATCGACGAAGACCGCCGCCGCGCGAGGGGTTTCGTTTTGGATACGCGCGCGCGCGGCATAAATGCCCGAGATCGACTCGTCGGTGAGCGGGATGTTCGCGGTCGGAAATCCGAGCTCCGACCCTCGTCTCTCGCCTTTTTGGACAGTGCCTTTCAAAATGTCCACTCGGAGGGGGTGAGATTCGAACTCACGGTGGGTTGCCCCACTCTTGTTTTCAAGACAAGCGCGTTAGACCACTCTGCCACCCCTCCAAACCACCGTTGTACCACGGTGCGCCCGATGTACACAGCCCGCACACCGAGCTCACTGCCCCACGGTACAATGACCCATATGAAAAACCCTTCGACAGGCTCAGGGCGGACACGAGGATTTACCCTTATCGAATTACTCGTCGTCATCGCGATCATCGGCATTCTCGCTTCGATCGTCCTTGCCTCACTCGCAAGCTCTCAATCGAAAGCCCGCGACGCGCGACGCATGGAAGACGTGAATTCTCTTCAGAAAGCATTTGCTCTCTACCTCGCGACCTCGGGCACCTATCCTATCTCCGTCTCGACGACGACGCTAAACGGCGGCGGCGGCGACACGATCTCTGCAGTGCTTGTCGCGAGCGAAAATATCCCGACTGCCATCAAAGACCCGCAATCGCCCGTGTACGACTACACCTACAGCTCCAATTCGACGGGCAACACCTACATGATCGGCTTCTGCCTCGAGACCGACAACATACGCAACTACAGCGCGGGATGCAGCAACTACGTCAGACCCTGAGCCCGCCGCCCAAGCGTGCGGATGATGTACAATAGATACGTCATGCCCCCTTCGCCCACACTCCGCTGGAGCGCGTACGAGCACGAACACATCGAGCGAAGCAGTGATTGGTTCTGGGCGCTCGGGATCATCGCGGTCTCTGTCGCGCTTGTCAGCGTTCTATTTCACAACTTCTTTTTTGCCGTCATCGTCGCCATCGCCGCCACCGTCCTCGGCATGATCGCAAACATCCCGCCCGACCTGGTGGAATTCGAGATCTCCGACAAGGGGGTGCGTACAGGCGACACGCTGCACCGTTTTGAAGAAATAATCTCTTTCTGGGTGGACGAAGAGAGGGAGCGCCCCCTCCTCCTCGTCGACACGACAAAAGTGATGGCGCCGAATCTCATCATCCCGATCGAGCACATCGATCCGCGCATAGTGCGCGCATTCCTCCAAGAGAGGACGACGGAGACCCGGATGAAAGAGCCTTTCTCGCACAAGATTCTCGAATTTTTCGGGCTGTAGATTCTAGAGTCTCGTCACGGTGGTGGTGGCGCCTCGCGCGCCGCCTCCGATCGTCTGGCAATTGAGCACGTAGTCTTGCGTCGATGTGATCGATGAAGTCTCTGCGGTGCCCGATACGCTCGTATTGGAAGAATTGCGCGTCGTGAAATCCGAATCGCTCGGACTCGAGACCACGCACGACTTCATGCCGGTCGTGATCCACCCGATGATCGATTTTTCGCCCGAAGCGACGCTCTTCGGATTCGCGACAAGGACGATCGAGGGCACGGCGACCTGAACCGAGCACTGCGCGCCGGTCGTCGCTCCGCCGCTAGTGCAGGTGAGCGTGTACGTCGCGGTGTTCTTCCCCGCCGGAGGCGTGGCGATCGTCGTCGTCGCCGTGCCCGAGGGCGAAGTGGTCGCGGTAAATCCTCCGCCTACCGCGACACCAGAAGCGCAGGAGTACGAGATGGCGAGCGTCATGCCCACGTCTGCCACTTTCGGCTCGCACGAAAGCGTCGCGCCGCCTGTGCCAGAATTCGGGACGCATTGCCATCCCGTGATGCAGGAGCCGCTCTGCGTGGGCTTCCACGTGCCCGCGGTGCAGCTCTCTGCCGCCGGCTGCGGCGGCTGCGACTGGCATTGCTGGCTGGTCGACGGCGTGCACGGCACCGGCTGGATCGGCGGCACTACGCTCGAGCTCTGACCGTACATGCTGCTCAATTGCTGCTGATAGTTGTATTGCTGGAGCTGGAGATTGTATTGCTGGAGCTGCTGCTGATATTGCTGCTGCTGCTGCGCATACGTATTGGGATCGGTGGAGCATGCTTGCGCAGGCGCTTGCGGCGGCTTCGGCTGCAATAGACCTTTCAAAAGATTCGCGAGCGCGGGCAGCATCTTCCCGATGCCGTCTCCCCCGCCGGTCCCACCACCTCCTCCGCCTCCGCCGCCACCTGCGCAAAGAGATCCCGTGCATTCCGGCTTTATATCTGTACACACAGAATTAACTTTCGTCTGACCTACTGGACATGGAGTGTTCTCACCGAGGGCAGGTGGAGTCTCTGCCTGCTTTTTAAGAGCTTCAAGTGTACGGAGGTCACGCGCGTCACAATACCCAGCATCGCATTGAGCCTTTAATCTGCCGTAGGCGTCCTTTGCCTCGACCTGTTTCTCGTATGCCCTAAGGGTCTGCAGGTCTCTCGCGTCACAGTGTCCCGCAGCACACTGAGCTCTCAGATTCGCAATGTCTGCCGACTTGTCGGCATCAACCTTCTTCGTATCTTTAAGCGCATTATCAATATCAGCCGGAGTGCCCTTTTGATCTTCGCCGATTCCATCACACTGATCTTGCCCGCAGGCAGCAAAATTTTGAAGTGTTTTCTGTGCAGCATCCGCTTTCAGAGGATCATTCGGATCACTAAATACACTAGTATCGCGCTTTCTCTCCTCTAGGGCAGCGTTGACCTGATCAAGAGCATTTTGGCTCATTGGGGGCAGTGATGCTCCCGGGTTGTTCATCATACTGTCCGCGATTTTTCTCGGAGCTTCCTCAACTGCCCGCTGTGTCTCTTTCGCAAGCACGAAATTAAGATCGTCGTTTGCTCGCGCAAAATCTGTCCCTTGAAGATAAATGCTTTTCAGGATCTTGCACTTATTCAGGTCTTCTTCTCCTTTTGGACAGTCGTATAACCGGCACGATGCATTCTTTGCACTTATTTCTTCTACTTTTCTTGCGGTAACGACCGAAACGAATTTGCCTTTTTGTATATCTCCATGCACAGCATATGTGACATTGTAATTTTTGATTGCACCGCTCACCTGCTTCTGACACACGCACTGCTGCTTGTTTTCGGTTGCCGTATCTGCGATGAACGATTGCCCCTCTTTTGGACACGCAAGACTGACCTTCGACTTATCCGCGGGCGGCGGTGTGGCGCGAACACCGGGGACAATGGGGGTAATAAGTGCAGCAGCGGTCTGCGCCTCGGGATTTCCTGAAGCAGAGATGCCGAGCGCAGCTACTCCCAAAAGCCCTACCAATACAAGAGCGGCAAGGAGCGAGACGCCACGCTGTGAGGCACGCATACCGCAATCATGCGCCCCAGAAGCATTCGGTGCAATACAAAAATGTGGAAAAGGACCGACCTTCAGGCTTTTCTATCATTGCTCCCGGCAGGAATCGAACCCACATTACATCCTCCGCAAGGATGCGTCCTATCCATTGAACGACGGGAGCTATCGAGGGAAATGTAGCACAGGTCTCTCCTTTTCCCCAACACCACCATTAACAAATACGCACGGTCGGACGCATTTGTTAATATACGAGGAACTATGAACAACGGAGGCGGAGTCGAGCAGCGCGCGAGAAGCAAGATCTTTCGAGGAGCATTGAAGACCGCGATCCTTCAGGTCGCCGCCACGGTGGGGATACTCTCGCTTGCGGTCGTTGCTCCCAACACGCTCAAAGCAATCCCCCGCGAGACGCTGAATCTCGTTTTTAACAGACGAAAGAATTCCCGCAATGTGACCATATCGCGTCTTGTAAAAGAAGGTTTTCTTACTCGGGAACACCACAGAGGGACACGGGTGCTCCGAATCACGAGCAAGGGTCTGAGGTATCTTGAGCACGAGCGGCAAAAGCACGCGCTCAAAAGACCGGGGAAATGGGACAGGCACTGGCGTATCGTTGCTTTCGATATCGGAGAAAAGCGCAGGAAAACGCGCGACGCGCTTCGGCGGGAACTTCGCAGCGCTGGATTTTTCCGCTTGCAAGACAGCATGTGGGTCTACCCCTTCCCGTGCGAAGACTTTATTGCGCTGCTGAAAGCAGATCTCCGAGTGGGCAAGGATATCTTGTACGTCGTTGCGAGAGAGATCGAGAATGACGCGTTTCTTCAAAAACACTTCCGCCTGGTCGCATAGAAGGTGGTATTAACAAAAACGTCCGACCGGACGTTTTTGTTAATGTCGGCGGAGGGCGCGTTCAAGGCACATCCCCCACCCGAGAAGAGGGTATTACTTCGCAAGCGCGGCGATGCGCTTCGCGATGCGAGATTTCATGCGCGCAGCCGTGTTTTTCTTGATGGTACCGCCCTTCGCCGCCTTATCGAGCGCCTTGTGGAGAGCGGGAAGCAGTGCAGCCGCCTCTGCGGCGCTCTTTCCCTCGATCGACTTGCCGATATTCTTCATCGCGTCCTTCACCGCCTTCTTGCGGCGCGCATTAAAAACGCGCTTGCGGGATGCGACGCGCTGTGCCTTTTTTGCGGAACGTGTCTTTGCCATATATATGTATATGACGTCTTCGCTCGCCTCTCAAGAAAGTGAACTTTCTTGATTTGGCTCGCTAGCCGCCATAACGCTGGGATACTACAGTACAAAAACGCCGGGCGCAATGCCGATTTCAGGACTTCGGCGGAGTAGCCTATACTTGCCGTATGATAGGACACTTGAAGGGTGAGGTCTTCGCGGTTCGCGGAGGTTCCGTGATTCTCTCGGTACAGGGCGTCGGATATGCAATCGCGATAACGCGGGAGGCGCTCGAGGGTCTCAAGGTCGGCGCGGAAGCTGCTTTGTGGACGCACCTTGCGGTGCGAGAAGACGCGCTCGACCTCTACGGATTTGCAAACGAGGAAGAACTGCGGTTTTTTGAGCTTCTCCTCACGGTCCCCGGCATTGGTCCGAAATCCGCGCTCGCGGTGATCGATATCGCGTCTCTCGAGACGCTGCGCAACGCGGTCGCATCCGGCAACGCATCGTACCTGACCAACGTCTCCGGCATCGGCAAAAAGACGGCGGAAAAGATCGTACTCGAACTCCGCGACAAAGTCGGCGCCGTCGATGCGCGCGCTTCTCTCACCGGAGACGAAGAAGCCTTGCAGGCGATGCGCGCGCTTGGATACACCCAATCTGAGGCGCGCGAAGCGCTCCGCAAGGTGCCATCCGCCATCGAGACATCGAGCGACCGGCTGCGCGAAGCGCTGCGAATTCTCGGATCCCGATGAGTATGCCCAAGATACGGACAGCGCTGCGTTCGCTCCTCCCCGCTCGGCTGATCTCCCTCTACCATCTTGCGTTCGCGTATGCCGGCGCGCTCCTCTATGGATTTCCTTCGAGGAAACTTCTCGTCATTGCGGTCACCGGCACCAAAGGAAAATCCTCCACGGTCGAATGCGCAAACGCCATCCTCGAAGCCGCCGGGTATCGGACGGCGCTCATCAATTCGATTCGCTTCAAGACCGCAGACACGTCAGTACCCAATGCGCTCGGTCGCTCGACCCCTGGGCGTTTTTTCATACAAAGATTTCTCCGGGACGCGCTCAAAAAAGGGTGCACCGCGGCGATCCTTGAAATGACGTCGGAAGGCGCGCGACAGCATCGCCATCGCGCAATCGCATTTGATGCGCTCATCTTCACGAATCTTGCGCCCGAGCATATCGAATCGCACGGGTCGCTCGAAGCATACAAGGACGCCAAATTCGAAATCGGCGCGGCGCTTGCGCGCTCCGCAAAGCGACCGCGCATCGTCGTCGCACATGCGGACGATGCGGAGAGCGCCCGCTATCTCGACCTCCCCGTAGAAAAGAAATCCGCCTTTTCACTCGATTCTGCCGCACCATACGAAGCCGGCGAGAAAGGAGGATTTTTCACACTCGAAGGGGCGCGGATACCGATCTGTCTGCCCGGAGAATTTTCTCTTAAAAACGCGCTCGCGGCGGCGGTGTGCGCGCGAGCGCTCGGCGTCGATCTCTCCGCAATCGAGCGCGGTCTCGGGGCACTGCGCCGCATTCCCGGCCGTGCCGAATCGATCGACCTCGGGCAAGACTTCCTCGTCGTCGTCGACTATGCGCACACTCCCGAATCGCACGAAGCGCTCTACAAAGCATACGATTCGCGCAAGAAAATATGCGTCTTCGGCTCCGCAGGCGGCGGACGCGACACATGGAAAAGACCCGTGATAGGCACAATCGCGGAGAGATACTGCGCCCACACCATCCTCTGCGACGACGAAGTGTACGACGAAGACCCGGAGCGGATTATCGACGCCATCGCATCGGGCATGTCGAAGCCGCCGGACATAATCCGCGATCGCCGCCGCGCGATACGCCGCGCGCTCGAGCTCGCAAAGAAGGGAGACGCGGTTTTGATAACAGGCATGGGAGTCCACGGCATGATGATGCAGCCAGACGGGCGCACGGAAGAGTGGAGTGATGTCGACGTCGCACGTGAAGAACTCGGCAATCTCCTGAAGACAAGGGCGCTATAATGGAAGCATGGTACGGCGCATTCTTCTGCTGTTGCTTCTCTTCATGGTGGCGGCGCTCGTCGTCTTGTGGCTGATCACAGGCGGGATATCTGCGATTGCACAGACGGCAAAAAACTTCGTAAATCCGATCAACATCTTCTCCGGAGGAGACGCTACCGGATCTTTCATCAGACTGCCGTGGCAAATCGACGCGCCGCGCGGACCGGATCTTTCGTCGATCGGCGGAGAAAGCGGAGAAAGCGGTCAGACACCGGAGGAGTACGCGACCGCATACGAGCAGCTCAGCGCGCGCGCTGCGGCGCTCCAAACATTTGGAGAGCCGTCGCCGTACGCGGGGAGCATCGCGATCAGCGGCAGTGCGGTGCGAGAAGGAGCCGCAGCGCACGAGTACGTCGAACTCCGCGCATCGGGCGGCACTCCGCTCACTATCACCGGATGGTCTCTCCAGAGCGCGGTCTCGGGACTTCGCATTTTTATCCCGCCCGCCGCGTCTCCCTTCACCCTGGGCGCACTGAATCCGTCGGAGCAGGTATCCATGCGCCCGGGCGAAACGGCAATCGTCGTCTCCGGTCCTTCTCCGCTCGGAGTATCCTTCAAAGAAAACGCGTGCAGCGGATATCTCAGCGAATTGCGATCGTTTACGCCGGAGCTTTCGAGCGCGTGCCCCGCTCCGTCCGATCTACTGATCGAGACGCCCGATAGTCTCCGCATCTACGGAAGCTCGTGCTTCGATTACGTGCAAACGATCCCGCAGTGCCACTTCCCCGGCACCGCGTACCCAGCAAACATCTCCGCGCCATGCCGCACACTGCTCGCCAACACGCTCTCATACAACGGGTGCGTGCAGGCACATCGGTACGACTCTTCTTTCGAGCGTTCGACCTGGCGCATCTACCTCAACTCCCGCGCTACTCTCTGGGACGACGCGCACGACATCATACGGCTCATGGACGCCGAGGGGCGGACCGTCGACGTGTATACGTACTAATACGATATACTGTCTGGCATGCTCTCTCTTTTCCCGCAGATTCTCTTTCTCTCTCCTCTCGCGGCGACCATCTTGCGCGTCGCTGCCGCGCTCGTCTTTTTCTCCGTCGCCTATGCGCACTACCGAAAACGACAGGAATTCGCATTCCTCGATTTCCCTTTCGTCGGACGCGGCGCGTGGATACCGATCTTCGCCGCGGGAGCGGAGCTCGCGATCGCCCTCGCGCTCAGCGCCGGAATCTATACGCAGCTCGCAGCGCTCTTCGGAGCAATCGGCGCTCTAAAATTCTTGGTGCTGAAGAAGCGGTACCCGGCGTTCGTCCCTATTTCCAAAACTGCGAGCGCGCTCCTCTTCGTCATCTGTATTTCGGTCGTGTTCACCGGCGCGGGAGCATTTGCTTTCGATTTGCCGCTCTAGTGGTATATTGCGCAAAACCGCCCATAGCTCAGTCGGTAGAGCAGCTGCCTTTTAAGCAGTTTGTCGTAGGTTCGATTCCTACTGGGCGGACGAGATACAAAAACAGCACCAACGTGCTGTTTTTGTTTACTCGTCCGGGTCGGAGCGCGACGGCGCGAGACGTGCCCAGGCAAATTTTCAGCAGAAAATTATGCGTGGGGACAAAGTAAATAGACCGATTCACCACCTCGTACCCCGTCACGTGAGAGCCGTCGGGCGCATCGCACGAAATCGAAAATGTCGTCGCGCCCGTGATGGGGACGGTCGCGGCGCCGCCCGAGAGCGTGTTGTGCTTGAAGCTTCCGTCGGGCGAGATCTCGGTGCAGTTCGACACGCCCTGAGTGTTCCAGAAAATCGTCGTGCGTGCGCCGAGCGGGACAGCAGCGGGCACCGCCCAGATGTCTACCTTGGGCGGAATCGCGGGTGCCGTCGCGACGGGAGCGGGCGCTTCCGGAGCCGCGCTCGTCGCGGGCTTCGCGGTATTCGCCTTGATCAGCGTCTGCTGAAGCGAGGGCGACTGCTGCACGGGCTCCGGCATGCCCACCTGGTAGCCGCGCGACGTGCACAGACCGTCGAAAAAGGTCGGCGGAATAACAAGCGACAGGAAATTCTTCGTCCACGGGCGCGATTGGCACCACTGCCCGATCAGACCCTGCGGCTGTCCCATGGTGCCAGCGCCATAGAATCCCGCGGTCTCGGTATTCTGCTGCTCGCTTCGTGAGCCTGCGACGAGCGTCGCTCCCCCGGTGAGCAACTTGAAATCGCCGAAGACTCCCGGCAAGCCCGGAGTGAGACCGACCGAGCCCTGCGGGACGGGGAGGGTCGACGTCGTCGCGAGGATCGACGCAGAAAGAGAGGCGCCTTCGTCTGTATTGGTATTGGTATTCGTGTTGACGTTGTCGAGCAAGGTCGCGCTCAGGTCGGCGCCGGAAGAATCTCCCCCGAGCGCGTCGAGAAGCGCGCCGGATCCACCCACGGTCGACGCGGAGCCAGCCGGCACGTAGGTCGCGCACGGATTTCCCTGAAGCAGAGCGACATCGCTCACCTGCACATACTGCGTGCAGGTGGTCGAGGTAGTGGGCGGCGGTGTCGCAGGCGCGCCCCCTCCTCCCCCGCCCGGCGGCTTGCCCTGCATGAGTTTGCCCATCAGATCGCCGAGTATTTTTGCGACTTGATCCAGTCCGAGCCCTTTTCCGTCTCCGGTGATGCCCTTACAAATTCCAGGAGCCACACACTTTCCTGCTGTTACTTTCCCGTTCGTGGTATCTTGACAGTCCACAAGCGGACAGAATTTTGGTGACTGCGGATCCAGAACACACGGGCAAGGCGCCTGTCCAACTGCATGCGCAGCCGACGGCCCAGTGAGAAGAAAGAAGAGCCCAATGAATAGTCCGATAATTAACGTCCTGACTTGAGACCCTGAAACACTAAGATTGTTCATAATTCCCAATAAATCAAATAGTATCACACCCCCGAGAGCGCAAAACGCTCCAGCGCATATTCCAAATCCTCACCCCTCCGGCGCGCTTCGTGGGGCAAAGCGGCAAGCGCTGCGATGATCTTCTTCGCCCTCTCTCTCGTTTTCTCGTCCCGCGACTTTGTACACATGTCTTTGGCACCCCAGAAGAGTACGCCGTGCACGGCTTCCGGCGCTTTCCCGCCCATAAGCTCGCGCTGAAGACCGAGCCAAAGCGCCCGCCTATCTTGCGCGCGAAGCGCATTCGCGAGCGTGAAGATGCTTGAATCCTTCCCCTTCGCGGGCGCGTCGAATTGTTGCACCTTCTCCGCATGCTTCTCGATGCGCTTCTTCGCATCGGCGTCGAGCTTGCCTTCCAGCATGAAAAAAACATCGGGCGACGCCGCGACCGACGGCAATGCGGCGAGAAAAATGCCGCGCATTTCTTCATTCGCGAGAATGCCGTCGAATGCCGCTACTTGCCGCTGCCCGAACATGCCCGCGCCCCGAAGCGCGGCGCGCAAATCGCTCGCCGCGTTTGCATCAGTGATGCGCACGAGCTGCGCACCATCGCCTACAGCCTTCTCCACCTCGGCGCGCATCGCCGCACGCGCTTTTGCTCTGTCGGTACCGCCGTAGAAATGCAACATGCCATCTAGTATACGCCCGCTCGCGGCACGTGTCGCATATTAACAAACTCGTACGGTCGTACGAGTTTGTTAATATGCAGACAAACGACACTCAGCGGGCGAGCTTCTTCATGGCGCCCCAATTTTTGCCGAGCGATGCCTCCGCAACGACAGGGACGCCGGAGAGCGCTCCGGTCGGGGCTGCGGATTCCATCACCTTCCGTATTTTCTCCGCCGCTTCTTCTGCGACATCTTCGTCGAGCTCGTAGACGAGCTCGTCGTGCACCTGCATGATGAGCTTCACCTTCTCCCGCCACCCCGCCTGCTCGATGAGCGCATCCGCCTCGACCATCGCGAGCTTGATGATGTCGGATTGCGTCCCCTGTATGGGCGCGTTGATCGCCATGCGCTCCGCCTGCGCGCGCAGACCGTCCATCGAGGACTTGAGCGCCGGGAAGTAGCGGCGTCTTCCGAAGAGCGTCTCGGTGTACCCTTTGTTCGCTGCGTCCGCCTTCGTATGCTCGATGTAGCGCGAAAGCCCGGAAAAGTTCTTGAAATACTCAGAAAGAAATTTCGCGGCGTCCTCGCGGGAGACGCCTTCTCCGAGATTCGCGCGGAGCGCATTCACGCCCATGCCATAGAGGATGCCGAAATTGATCACTTTCGCGCGACGCCGCATTTCGTAGTCCACATGCTCGGGCGGCACATTGAATACTTCGGCAGCGACCGCCGTATGAATGTCGCCGCCTTTTTTAAATACCTCGACGAGTTTCTCGTCGCCGGAGAGACCCGCCGCGATGCGGAGCTCTATCTGCGAGTAGTCGATGGCGCAGAGGATCTTCCCCGGAGGCGCCGCAAACGCTTCGCGAATGCGGCGCCCGTATTCCGTCTTGATGGGTATATTCTGCA
Organism: uncultured bacterium; assembly: GCA_903858755.1. Classification (GTDB taxonomy): domain Bacteria; phylum Patescibacteriota; class Minisyncoccia; order Phycocordibacterales; family UBA2100; genus UBA10103. Next base: position 63,887 of record CAIOKC010000032.1, read on the forward strand.
AGTTCGGATTCTGGCACCCCATGCGCCCCGTCACGGTGCCTGTCTGCAAAAACTCCGCATGCAGCCGCCCGTCCTTTGCGATAAGCCCGGGCATTTTCTCGATGTATGTGGAGAGCAATTTCTGCAATTCCCGATACGCGAGAATGTCGGCGATGATCGGGTGCATCTCCGAGAGCTTCTCGAGCTCGCTTTCTTTTGTCGTGCGCGCGCCGGTCGGCGTTTTCTTCTGCTTCAGGGGCACGATCTTGAGCTCATCGTACAAGACGGTCGCAAGCTGCTTCGGCGAATTGATATTGAATTCGCGCCCCGCATGCGCGTATATCCTCCCCGCGAGACTCCCGAGCTCCTTCCCGTACTCGCGCGCCAGCTCCGCAAGATGCGGCGCATCGACGTAGACGCCAGCCGCATTCATGCGCTCGACTACCGGCATGAGCGGGCGCTCGATCTTTTCGTACACCTCATGCAGCCTTCCCGTCTTCCTCAGCTCTGCAAAGATGTATTCGCGCGCCGAGTCGAAATCGCTCGTCTTCGCGTACGCGAGAATATCCTCGAGTGTCGGCGTCGTCGTGTCTGAGTGCAAAAGCCAGAGCGCGAGCGCAGCTTCGCCGAACAAGCGGGGGTCGACCTCGGGATGCGATGCCACACTCGCTGCCGGCTCTTTCGAAAAAGCTCTGCGGAGGCGCTCCTTGAGCGCCCTGAATTCAAGCTCGTCGTAGAGCACGGAAATGCTTTCTACGTGCTCGCCAAGCTGCCAGCGCTCTTTCGGCAACTCAAACTCGATCGGGGCGTCCGTATGAATGGTCGCGAGCGTCTTCGAGAGCGCGGCGTCTTTTTTCCCGGCTCGAAGCAATTCGACGACGCGCGGCTTCACTTTTTGCGCGAACGACGCCGGATCTTTTTCGAGCGCCCGGTAGATGTCTTCGACCGAACCGAACTCCTTGATAAGCTCGGTCGCCGTCTTCTCTCCGATGCCCCGTATGCCGGGGATGTTGTCCGACGGATCGCCGCGAAGACCTTTGTAATCGACGACGCGGTCGGGATCGAATCCATACCGCTCGCGCACCGCGTCTTCGTCGTAGAGGACGGTATCGTTGATGCCTTTGCGGAGAGTGTAGACACAGACGTTCGGGCTCACGAGCTGAAGAGTGTCCATGTCCCCCGTCGCGATGATGAGCGCAAGATCCTTACGATCGCCAAGCTTCCTCACGATGGTGCCGATGATGTCGTCGGCTTCGTATCCTGCCTGCTGGTAGACAGGAATACCGAATGCCTCGAAGACGCGCGGCGCGCGTTCAAGCTGAGCGACAAGTTCGTCTTCCGCCTTCGCGCGAGTCCCTTTGTACGCCTCAAAAAGCCCGTGGCGGTGCGTGTCGCCCGGCATGTCGCGCGCCGCGATGATGTAATCGGGCTCGATCTCGTCGACCGCTTTCAGGAGCATGGTCGAGAGACCGTAGAGCGCGCCCGTGGGCTCGCCCTTGCTCGACGAAAAATCCGGAAGCGCGTGGTACGCGCGATGCAAAATCGCGTGCGAATCGAGGATGAGTACCCGCAGTGCCTTTTCAGTTTCCCTCTGTGCTTTTTGCTTCGCCATTGGCAGTGATGATACGCCCCTCTCCGACAATGTCGAACGTGAGGCGGATTGCGCTCTCGGGAATGCATTCTGGCACCCGCTCCGGCCACTCGAGAATGATCAGGTTTCCCGGCTCCGTCGCTAGCTCCCTCCATCCGATGGTCTGCAACTCATGCGCACCTTGAAGCCGGTACGCATCGATATGGATAAGGTGCTCCCACTTCTGCCCCGTAAGCTTGTAGATCTTTTCTATGACGAACGTCGGGCTTGCAACCACCTCCTCCACGCCAAGCGTCTTCGCGACCCCTTGCGCGAACGTCGTCTTCCCCGCTCCCAATTCGCCGGAGAGCGCGACGACGGTCGCCGAGGACAGCCGCGGGGTAAGCGCCGCGGCGAACGCCGCGGCGAACGCTACGAATTCTTTTTCACTGCCGACATGCTTCGTGTTCACCGACGCATTGTAGCATCGGCGGATTCTGCGCTTTTTGTGCGATACAATTGAAACGTGGCGACACAATTCAACGAAAAAAAGCAGGAGGAGCGCCTTGAAGAGCTCCGCGCGCGCGAAGAAGAGCAGCTCGCCGAGATGCTCTCACACAAATACGGAGTCGAGTACGCCGACCTGACCTCGAAATCCATCGAGACCGACGCGCTGCGCCTCATCGACGAAAAGGTCGCGCGCGCGACCGAGATCGCGGCATTCCGCAAACAAAATAAATTGATCTTCATCGCGATGCGCGCGCCGGAGCGAGCCGATGCGCTGCAAGCGATCAAAGACGTGGAGAGTCTCGGCTACCAGACGAGGCGGTTCATCGTCTCGAAGGCATCGCTCGATCATGCGTGGGACCGCTACCACGATCTCTCGTACGCGACGGAGACCGAGGCCGGCATCCTCACGCTCTCCAACGAAGTCATCCAACGCATGATCGAAGAGCTTAAGACCCTGCAAGACGTGCAAGCGGAGATCGCGACGCACGCCGGCTCGAAAGACGTGCATCGCATCTCGCGCGTACTCGAGGTCATCATGGGCAGCGCGCTCTCGCTCGGCGCGTCCGATATCCACCTCGAGCCGGAAGACGCGGGGGTCCGCATGCGCTACCGACTCGACGGCGTCTTGGTGGAAGTGACTATGTTCGATGCGCCCACCTACGCGCTCGTCTCCTCGCGCATCAAGCTGCTCTCAGGGCTGAAGCTCAACATAAAAAGCGCGGCGCAAGACGGTCGATTCTCTATCGTCGTACACCAGAAAGAGATCGAGATACGCACCTCGGTCTTGCCGGGCGCGTATGCGGAGACGATCGTGATGCGCGTCCTCGACCCGACGACGATCGCGCTCCCGATGGAAGCTCTCGGCTTCGATAAGTACCTGATGGACATCTTCACGCGCGAGATTTCGAAGCCAAACGGCATGATCCTGAATACCGGACCGACCGGAAGCGGTAAGACCACGACCTTGTACGCCTTTTTGCGCCAGGTGCACAACCCGGGAATCAAGATCGTGACGATTGAAGACCCGATCGAATACCACTTGCCCGGCATCGTGCAGACGCAAGTGTCGAAAGACTACTCCTTCGCGCTCGGACTGCGCTCGACACTCCGCCAAGACCCCGACGTGATCATGGTCGGTGAGATCCGCGATGCCGAAGTGGCGGCGACCGCCGTGCATGCCTCGCTCACCGGCCACCTCGTCTTCTCCACGCTTCACACCAACGATGCCGCGGGCACCTTCCCCCGCCTTATCGACATGGGGGTAAACGCCGACATTCTCGGCGCCGCGGTCACCGTCGCGATGGCGCAGCGCCTGGTGCGGCGGCTCTGCCCCGTCTGCCGCGAGGCGAAACCGATCGGTGCCGCAGAGCGCGCGCTGATGGAGCCGCTTTTGAAAAACATCCCACATGCGGACGAACTCCCCGCGAATCGCGAGACGATGTGGACGCCGAAAGGGTGCGAGAAATGCGGCGGGCTCGGATACAAGGGGCGAATCGCCGTCGTCGAGGCGGTGCTTATGGATCAAGAGATCGAAGAGTGCGTGCGGCACTCATCGAGCGAGCGCGATATCTGGAAAGCGGCGAAGCATCAGCAGATCCGCCGCATGGCGCAAGACGGGGCGGTAAAAATATTGCAGGGTGTAACCTCGCTCGACGAACTCTCGCGCGTCGTCGACCTGCACGACGAGGTGATGCTCGCGGGTATCGCGTGAGAAACTTTCTACACCACAAAACCCCATTGCGTGCGCGCAATGGGGTGGTATCGTTTCCGCAGGTAGTTTCGCACGGGAGGTGAGCACTATAGGGTGATGCTTTTGTAGAAAAGTTGCGACCGGGTCCTAAGGATAGCGGCAGCGGTATGCCGCAAGCGGCAGAACCGCCGCGTCCTCGGAAAAGTCACCATCACCCTATACTGCGCGCCTCTCAGTGCAAAAGAAAAAGCGGATGTATTCCGCTTCTAAGTGAAGTATAGCATACCAGAGCCATTTGTCAAGGCAATTACGCAAGCCCGCGCGCTCCCCCTTTTCGGGCATCGCGAGGTCTTTCTATGTCAAAACCTCAAGAAAACACCCCAGAAAAAGCCGGTCGCACGCTTGATCAAGCGTTGCGCCCCGCCGATTGGAGGGAATACGTCGGGCAGCCGACGATAAAAGAGAATCTGCGCATCCTCCTCACGGCGGCGAAGGGTCGCAACCACCAGCCCGAGCACGTGCTTTTGTACGGACCGCCAGGGCTCGGTAAGACCACGCTTGCACATCTGATGGCGAAAGAGATCGGCGCCTCCCTTCGCTCCACCTCCGGTCCCGCAATCGAGCGCGTGGGCGATCTCGCAAGCATCCTCACCAATCTTTCTCCGGGCGACGTGCTTTTCATAGACGAAATCCACCGTCTCAATCGCACGATCGAAGAAGTCCTCTACCCCGCGATGGAAGCGGGCGTGCTCGACATCGTCATCGGCAAGGGACCTTCGGCACGCACGGTGCAGCTCGAGCTTCCGCCCTTCACGCTTATCGCCGCGACGACGCGCATCTCGATGCTCTCCGCGCCGCTTCGCTCGCGATTCTCCGGCGGCACGTTCCGATTGCAGTACTACGCCGACGACGAAATCGCGGAAATCCTTCGACGCTCCGCGAAGATACTGAATATCCCCATCGACGCCGATTCGCTTATGGAGATTTCCCGCCGCTCGCGCGCGACGCCGCGCACCGCCAACTACTTGCTGAAACGCGCGCGCGATTTCGCGGAAGTAAACGGCGAGTCGCTTGATATACGGACGGTGAAAAAAGCGCTCGCGCTCCTGGAGATCGACGAGCGCGGACTCAATCAGACCGACCGCGATATTCTCACCATCGTCGTCGAGAAATTCGGCGGCGGACCGGTGGGTCTGAAGACGATCGCGGCTGCGCTCTCCGAAGAAGAGGCGACGATAGAAGAGGTGAACGAGCCGTACCTGATGCAGACAGGGCTTCTCGAGCGCACCCCGCGCGGTCGCACCGTGACCGCCAAGGGACACGAGCATATCGGCGCGGATGCGCCAAGATCGCAATCCGCATTGCTCTAAACGCTCGCGCTGCTGGGGATAAGAAAGAAAATGTCTGTCTGCGGCGTGTACACTAGCGGTACGCGCACGGTAAACAAAGACCTCCCTTCCGGGAGGTCTTTGCGTTTCGGTCATTCTGAATCTCGGTGAGCGTACTCGCTTGGATCGATATGATCTCCTCGCGCGAGCAAGAGCTTGGTGTGCATCCGAACTCGCTTCACCCATCCCACCACTCCTGACCGACTGTTCCCGCAGTGTCCTCAAGCTTTCGCAAGACAAGACTCACGGAACTGATATTCGGCGCATCGGGTTTCCCCGCCCTGCCTCCTATCGCCGACGCACGGTAAAGCGCATCAGACTTCAGATGATACACGGCGCATTTTCTGCGCATTTTTTCAAAAAGTCGTGTTTCCGGGGATATGTTGTGCACCGAGCTGTGTATAAGCATGTGCATAACGGCGTGGATATGAAAGAGGTGCGTGGCGGGTTTGTCTGGCACGCGAACGACCGGCACAGCGACAGCGCACGTTTTTACGCCCTACTTGGTGCAGTGCTACGCGGCGCAAAATAGCCTTTTCACGCTTAACCATACGTAATTAGCACCAGAGGTGCTTGTAAATATCTTTCTCATCCAGACCACATTTAGCAACCAGAAACTCTTCCACGAAGTCTTTCAAGAGGTGTTTATTCACAGGGCTTGTCCTTGGTATTCCAAAAGCATGCCCAGTTGCCAGATGCCTAATCTTTGTGTGTTTCGAACTCCAGAACAGAGTTTCAAATCCTCCCAACTTGTCTATTGCCCCAAAAACATCATCGGGAGTACAGGCAGCGAGTTTGGGTTTACCCCCTCTTGGCTTGACCACACAAAGGAGTTAGCAAACAGAGTCCTGGAGAGTTAAGGTTGTCTCACTACTACCGCGCTGCTCAATTTCTTTTTCCATAGAAACGAACTGATTGAACATCTCCTCGATGCGGACATGTTGTTCCGTAAGTGGCATATAAAATCCGACGTCTTTTCTTTCATTCTCCGGTATTTCAAAGTAAGTCAAAATTGCATCATTTACCATCAGTAGCAATTCTGCTGAACTGCTTGCTTGCGTATAGCAATCAGAAATTTTCCCATCTGGCGTTGAGATTTTTGCCCAAAGACCATCGTCGTTATTCTCAATACGAACTTCCACTCGGATTGGAAGGCGACTTCTATATTCTTGAGTTTTTTTGTCGTCCATACTTCCTTAGACGCCTGCTCCCCATCATTTTTACATGAGTTTGATGACGTCTGGATGAACTATATCCCCAATTGGGGAAATCTCATAATTATGGGATGAAGGGATAGGCACTGATATGAAAGAGCGCCGCCCCCAGGGGGGGCGGCGCGGGTATTCCGACTCAGGCGGCGATCCGAGGACGAGACGCTTTCTGAATACGCTGCTTGAGTTCGCGGAGATCAGCTTCAGCGACTGTCTTTTGCACCTTGAACCACAGCGAGCAATCCGTATGGCGGATGACTTCTAATCCGGCGTTCGGATTGATCGCTCGCATGATGCCCAGGACTTCATCGTTGTCCGGGAAACGCCTCGGGAGTTTATCCCAAATCAGCATGTACTTCTTCGTGGCTTTATCCGAGCTCTCCTCGATCAGATGCAGCTCAAGTTTTGATTCGGACATCCCTGCCTCACTTTCATTTCGAATTCAAACTTCGCCTAGGATACCCGCGTATTCTGATTTGTAAATACGCGGGGCGGATTTTTGCATTTTTGTTCCTCCCGGCGCATACTCGATTGCATGGCAGGACACAGCAAGTGGGCACAGATAAAGAGGCAGAAAGGAGCGAATGACGCCGCAAAAAGCAAAACATGGGGCAAGCTCGGACGCCGCATCAGCGTCGAGAGCAAAAAGGCAAAAGGCGACACGAGCGCCGCACCCCTGCGCGCGGTCATCGAGAAAGCGAAGAAGGAGAACATGCCGAAAGACGCGATCGAACGCGCCGTCGCCAAGGGAAGCTCGACAGACGCAAGCACGCTCGACTCGATCACTTACGAGACGTATGGTCCGGGCGGCGTCGGCATCATCATCGAGACGCTGACCGACAGCCGCAATCGCACCGCGCAAGAAATCAAGCACCTTTTGAGCGAGCTGGGTCTTGCGCTCGCCGCTCCGGGGAGCGCGGCGTGGGCTTTTGAAAAGACTCACGAAGGGTACGCTCCGAAGACCACCGTCGCGATTTCAGACGACGACGCAGAAACACTGGCTCAGATTGTGGAGAAAATCGAGGCGTACGACGACGTGGAAGAGGTCTATACGAACGCTGAATAACGCGCTACCCTGAGTACACGACCTTCCACGCAAAGAAAAGGAGGCGGTCGTGAAGCTCTTTCAATACATTCTGTGCATCGCGGCGCTGACTGCGAACTTTCCTGCGTTCGGACAAAAGATCGAGCGCGCAAACGCGAACGGCTCGTACTCGGCATTCTGCGACACTCCGGCTCTTCTGCGGGAATACGTCGCACTCGTTGAAGACGGCGCTGAGCCCGTCGACGTCGCGGAAGCGGTGAGCAAAAAAGCGAAGCGGCGTTTCGCATGCATCGTCGATCACATCGCGTATTTCGCTGAGGACGAGGAGCACGGTCGCATCGTGACGAAAAACGCCGTGTACAGCATACGCAAGATCGTCGTGGTCGGCGTCGCGCGCGCCGGCAATTACATCCGGGTGCCGATGCGAGGCGGCTACGGAGTCGTCCTCGTGCCGGCGACAAAATCATGATTACACACTGCTCCCACGGGGAGCGATGCGGGGGATCACTCTGATGCCCCGCTTTTTTCTGCTGGTATCATTCTGCTGATATCATTCTTTGCATGAGAGTCTTCGGCATAGACCCGGGATACGGCAGATGCGGCGTTGCGGTGGTCGAGAAACAAGAAGGCAAAGAGGTGCTCCTCTATTCCGACTGTATTGAGACGCCTATGGGTGCGGAATTTGCCGCGCGACTCCTTCGCGTCGCCGACGAGTGCGCCCGGCTCATACGGGAGTACGCGCCCGACAGCATCGCCATGGAAAAAGTATTTTTCTCCAACAATCAAAAAACGGCGATGCAGGTTGCCGAAGTGCGCGGCGCGCTTATCAATTGCGCATCGGGCTTTGGACTCACCGTGTCCGAATACTCTCCCGGTGAAGTCAAAGTCGCGATTGCAAACTCAGGGAAAGCAGACAAGAAGCAGATCGCTGCGATGCTCCGCATGCTGATCGCAATCAAAAAGCCAATCAAGCGCGACGACGAATACGATGCGATAGCGATCGCTGTCGCCCATCTCGCCCTGAAGCATGGCGACGAAGCGAGAAAACGTCTACAATAGATCGAATGCGCCGGATACGAAAGTGGTGGCGGATGATGCCCGCATGGATGGAGCTTCCGCTCATCGCGATCGCGGTCGCGTTTTTTGTGCTGATAGGATTTTCCGTGCTCTGGGCGACCTTCGCGCCGCTCCCGTCGATCGACAATTTTGAAAATAGACAAGTCGCGCAGTCGACCAAAATCTACGACCGCACCGGCAACGTCGTCCTCTACGATGTGCACGGCACCATGCGGAGGACCGCCATCCCGCTTGAAGAAATGTCGGAGTATCTGCGCGAGGCGACGATCGCCGTCGAAGACGACACGTTCTACACCAACGCCGGCTTCCGACCACAATCATTCGCGCGCGCTATCTGGACCAATCTCATGCAGGGAGACCTCCTGACGGGGCAGGGCGGCTCGACGATCACGCAGCAGGTCGTGAAGAATTCCCTCCTCACGCAGGAGAAGACCATTACGCGGAAAATAAAGGAGATCATCCTTGCACTGCGCCTCACCAGAGCGTACTCAAAAGACCAGATCCTCCAGACCTACCTCAATGAGACGCCGTACGGCGGTACCATCTACGGCGTGCAGGAGGCAAGCCAGTACTTCTTCGGCGTCGACGCGAAAGACGTGGATCTTGCGCAGGCGGCATATCTCGCGGCGCTTCCGCAGCGACCCACCTACTACTCGCCGTATGGGAACCACCGAGAAGCGCTCGATACGCGCAAGAATTTCGTGCTCTCGCGCATGAAGCAGCTCGGACTTATCAGCCAAGAAGAATACGATCAGGCGGCAAACGAGATCGTGCAATTCCGCGCGGAAGCCGAAGCGGGCATCAAAGCGCCGCACTTCGTCTTTTACATCCGCGAATACCTTGAGCAAAAGTACGGAGCGGACATTGTCAATCTCGAAGGACTCCACGTCATAACGACGCTCGACTACGAGCTCCAGAAAAAAGCGGAGGAGATCGTCGCGAAGCACGCGCCCGGCATGCAGCAGAATTTCGACGCATCGAACGAAGGTCTCGTCGCGATCGACCCGAAATCCGGTCAGATACTCGCGATGGTCGGATCCCGCGGATACTTCGACGAGACTATCGACGGACAGGTAAACATCACAGTCGCGCACCGGCAGCCGGGATCGAGCTTCAAGCCGTTCGTCTACGCGGCGGCATTCGAGCAGGGCTACACCCCGGAGACGGTCGTCTTCGATCTCAAAACTCAGTTCTCCGCGTATTGTCAGCCCAACGACTTCTCAGAGACCGCGCCCTGCTATTCGCCGAACAACTTCGATGGGAAATTCCAGGGTCCCATCACCTTGCGCAACGCGCTCGCGCAGTCGGTCAACGTCCCCGCCGTCAAGACGCTCTACCTCACCGGCATCGACAACGCGCTGCGCGTCGCAAAAGAGCTTGGCATCACGACGCTCGGCAACGCAAACCAATACGGACTCACTCTCGTCCTTGGAGGCGGAGAAGTAACCCTCCTCGAAATGACGGGTGCGTACGCGGTCTTTGCAAACGAAGGAGTCAAAAATCCGCCGACTGGCATCCTGCGCGTGGAAGACAAGAAAGGAGTGGTGCTTGAAGAGTACGCCGAGCAGGGCTCCCGCGTTATCGACTCGCAGATCGCCCGCCTCATCAACGACGTCCTATCCGACAACGTCGCGCGCACGCCGGAATTCGGCGCGGATTCGCCGCTCCATTTCTCGGGCTACGACGTCGCGGACAAAACCGGCACCACCAACGACTACCGCGACGTGTGGATCATCGGGTACACGCCGTCGATCTCCGTCGGCGCGTGGGCGGGCAACAACGACAACACACCGATGCAGAAAAAGATCGCCGCCTTTATCATCGCGCCGATGTGGCACGAATTCATGCTCGCCGCACTTGAGAAATACTCCTCCCCTTCAGACGCGTTTGAGCCGCCCGCGCCCGAGACGGCTTCCCTTCCGCCCGTTCTTACCGGCAATTGGAATACCGACCCTTCGCAAGGGGTGCATGAGATCCTCTACTGGGTCAACAAAGACGACCCCCGCAGCGGGCGACCGGTAGACACTGCAGGCGACGCGCAGTTTCCGCGCTGGGACTACGCGGTACAGCTGTGGGCAGGGCAAAATCCCGGCGCGATTGGCGCACCAATCGGCATCACATCGGGCGGCGTCGAGGCACCGCCAGCGGATTTTTCGATATCGTCTCCGCAATCCGACGTGCTCATTCCGTGGGGTGTCCTTGTGAGCGCAATCATCACTCCTCCGCAGTCCGGGAGCGTCAAATTCGTCACGTACTACCTAAACGGCGCGTTCGCGGGCGTCGCCTCGCAGGCACCCTATTCGCTATCCATAAGACCGGACATGCGTGGTCCGAATACGCTACGCGCCGTAATGACGAAACAAGACGGCACCAACACCGAACGATCAGTCTCATTCGTCGTGCAGTAAACCCTCCCCGCGCTACCGATTGAGCGGCATGACGAGGTAGATAAAATCGGGGTCGGAGACGCCCTTGACGATAAGCGGTCTTCCCGCTCCGGAAAAAGAGAGAACGATCGAATCCGATGCGACCGTAGGAAGACAATCCGCGAGGTACCCGATATGGAAATTGATGTCGATGTCCTCGCCGGAGAGCGCGGCATCGATCGAGTCGGACATTTCTCCCACATCCGCGCTCCGCGCCGTTGCGGAACATACTTTCTTTTTCGGATACACATGAAGCCCGACATGCTGGTCGCCGCCTGAAAAGACGCGCGCTTTCTTCAACATCTCGGCGAAGTCGCTCTTGAGAAGGGTCGCTTCGGTCGTCGCTGTCTTCGGTATGATCTCCTTGTAATTCGGAAACACAGCGTCCACGACGCGCGAGACGTAGCGAGCGCCGCCGCCCTCAACGATCATCTGCGAGTCGTCCGCCGAAAGCCGCACCTCCTCGTCGCTCACGCGCTCGAGAATATGCACAAGCTCAAGGGCATGCTTCAGGGGTATAAGGAGCTCGACCTCGCCGCCGCCCGAGACACCGACAATCCGCTTCTCAGCGAGACGAAAGGAATCAGTCGCTACACAAGTAATATGCTTACCGTCGATACTCACATACACGCTCCCCAATTCTGGTCTGATCATCGATGGAGACGCCGCGTAGACGACGCTTTGGATGCCGCGCATCAGATCTTCTCGACCGATCACGACACCTTTTTTCCCGTCCACGACCCCAAACGATGGAAATTCGTCGTGCGGAACCGCTTTTATGAGCGTTTTCGTGCCTCGCGACTCGACAAGCAAATTACCCTCATCCGTCTGGAGCGTCACTGTATTTCCCGACAACGAACGAAGCGTCTGCGAGAAGATTCCAGCTGGTACAGCAACGATCCCCTTCTCCCCCACCTCACACTGGCTCACCACCTCCACACCGGCTTCGAGGTTGGTGGCTCGGACAGAGAGCTCTTTCCCCACATCAAGAAGCACGCACGAAAGTATAGGGAGTGTCTCTTTTTTCCCCGTGATCCTTTCTGCAAGAAGAATTGCGTTAAGGATTTTTTCTTTCGGGATTGTTATGCGCATATAGTTGAATTTATTTCTTTATAAAGACTATTACTACTATTAGTGCTGTGGAAAGTGGGGAGAACTGTATTTTGTGCTGATTGTAAGGCGTATTTTCTCTGTCTCATCGAGTGGAAAAGTCTCGTATAAACGAAAGCCGTCGTGGGGACATCCTCCTTCTTTGAGATGTTCGACTGCGTGTAGACGTCTTTTCCTCGCATATTCCCCGCCTTGTCCACAGTGTTGTGCATAGGTGTTTATGCGTGGATGAGCGTACGGATATGCTCCAGCTCTTGTTCGAGCGACGTGTTTGATTTCACCTCCTCCTTTATTTTTTCGCACGAATGGATGACGGTCGTGTGGTCGCGTCCGCCGAGTTTTTCCCCGATCGAGGGGTATGAGACGCCGAACTCCTCGCGGAGCATATACATGATGATTTGTCGCGGCTTCACCACCTCTTTCTTGCGCGTTTTTTCGTAGATGCTCTTTTCTGCCACTTCGTAGTACTGGGCGATGCGTCGTACTACTTCGTCGACCGATACGCCGCGGTTCGGCTTCACATTGTGCTTTATAAGCGCCCGAACGTCGGCGTGTGATATCGCCTTCCCTTTCAGCTGGGACTTGCAGACGATCATGTTGAGAACCCCCTCGAGTTCGCGGATGTTGCCACGGACGTTCTCGGCGATGTACTGGACGATGTCGTCGGGGATCGAAAATCCGTGGCTCTCGAGCTTTGCCCTGATGATCGCGATGCGTGACTCCACGTCGGGCTCTGGAATCTCCGCGATCATGCCCGACTGGAAGCGGCCTTTGAGGCGCTCTTCGAATCCCGGCAGCATCGCGGGGTGCTTGTCGGACGAAAAGACGATCTGCTTGTTGTTGTCGTGCATCGCGTTGAAGAGGTGGAAGAGTTCCTCCTGCGTTTTCTCGGTGTTTGCGATGAACTGGACGTCGTCCATGATAAGGACGTCGTAGGATCGGTACTGGTCTTTGAAGTTGTTCGCCTTCCCTGCGCGTACGGAATTTATGTAGTCGATAGCGAAGCGCTCGCTTGTCACGTACAGCACTTTTTTGTTGGCGTGCGCCTTTTTGAAGTAGTTGCCCACGGCCTGTATGAGATGCGTCTTGCCGTGCCCGGTCGAACCGTAGATGAAGAGCGGATTGTATGAGAGACCGGGGCGCTCGATAATCGCTTTCGCCGCCGCGTGGGCGAGCTGATTGAACGGCCCCACGACGAATGTCTCGAACGTGTAGCGCGGGTTGAGGTTGTCGCGCTTGTCTATGTAGAGCGATTGGATGTCGATTGCCGTATTCTCGGGCGCCGCGGGGCGCGGCTGGCGCTTTTCAGCAGGCAGCGCGCTCCTGTGGACCGCGTACTCGACAGTGCGTATGGAACTATCAAGTCCCCGGAGCGCTTTGAGGATGAGCTTGTGGTGTTTCTCCAAAAGCCACTCCTTCACAATCTTCGAAGGGACGGCGACCTGGACCGTCCCTCCATCGCGGCTTGCGATGTCTGTGTTGCGGAACCACGTCCGGAACGACGCTTCGGAGGTTCCAAGCTCGATCTGCACGAGCGCGTTCTGCCATAATTCACGATTGCTCATAGGGGTTGTGTGCCATGCGCGCAGCCCGGACATTATACGTGCCTCTTTGATCGACGGAAGAGTCCACGCACGGACGGGACGAGTGCATAACCTGTGGACGAGATGGGGACAGTGGGACATACCGGGCGGTGGCATCGGCGTCCCCGCTCTGCGGGGGTTGAAGTTATGGAAAGTTTTAGTATAGTGGCGCCATGAGACGAACGTGGCAGCCAAAAAAGCGGAAACGCGCCCGAGCTCACGGATTTTTGGGTCGCTCCAAGACAAAGAGCGGGACCAACCTTCTTCAGCGACGCCGAAGAAAGGGTCGTGCCCGACTTTCGGTCTAATCGAATGCCCAGAGCCAAAAGACTTTCCCGCCGAGATTTTGAGATCATCGGTCGTTCTCCCCGCAAGCGGTTCAACGGAGCGTATTTTTCCTTGACGATCGCCCCTTCCCCCAAGGGTGGGGGTGTCCAGGCAGCGTGCGTGGTCTCGAAGAAGGTCTCCCCGCGCGCAGTCGTCCGCAATCGAATAAAGCGGCGTTGCCGCGATATTGTCCGCTCACTGCTTACACGGCGCGCACTTCTCGGAGCGGTGCTTCTCACAGCGAAACGCGAGGCAGCGAGCGCATCGTATGAAGACATGCGATCCGACATCGAGCGTCTGCTTGCGCGACTCTAGCGATTATCGCGGCGTCGAGATACAATCCCGAGCATGATATCCTCCGCTTTCCATGCGGCTATCTATGTGCCGCTCTACAACGGTCTTGTCTTTCTGGTGGGTCATATACCGACTCACGATATGGGTCTCGCGGTCATCGCGCTCACCATCCTCGTCCGCATCGTCGTCTTCCCGCTCTCCCATCGCGCAGTTCGCTCGCAGATAGCGATGAAGAAGCTCGCGCCGGAAGTCGAGGAGCTGAAGAAGAAGTTCAAGAGCAACTCGCCGGAGCAGAGTGCGGCGATTTGGAAGCTCTATCGAGAACGCGGCATTCACCCGCTCGCGAGCCTCGGTCTTCTCCTCATACAGCTCCCCGTCCTTTTCGGGTTGTACTGGGTCTTTTTGCTCGGCGGGTTTCCCCAGATCGACTCATCTCTCCTCTACTCGTTCGTATCCGCCCCGCCTTTTACCGACATGCACTTCCTGGGATTCGTCGATATGGGAGCGAAGCACAATATCGTCCTCGCGCTGTTGGTCGCCGCGAGCCAATTCGTCTACACGCGTCTTTCCATGGGTCCGCGGGGGCAGAGTGCAAACATCGAGGCGTCGCTTTCCGCCGATATGGCGAAGAGCTTCGACCTCCAAGCACGCTACCTCTTTCCGCTCATGTTTGCGGGTATTTCGTATTTCGTCGCGGCGGCCGCTCCCCTCTACTGGCTTACAGGCAATCTCTTCATGATCGGTCAGGAATATTTGGCGGGCAGGAGATTCCGTGATAGATAGAGTGGATGGCAGCGGTTGAAACCATCCTCACGGAGCTTCTCGACGCGCTCGGGGTCTCGTACTCCGGTATTGAAAAGAGCGAGATTGCGGGTCAGGAGATATACGCGATCCGTACCGACGATGCGCGGACGCTCATCGGAGCGCACGGTGATACGGTCCATGCGCTCGACATGCTCGCGAAGAAAATATACGAAAAACGGAATCCCGCCGAAGGAGGAGAGGGTGAACGAACGCCGATGTTTCTCGTCGACGTCAACGACTACCGAAGCAAGCAGATAAAAGATTTGCAGACCAAGGCGCTCATGATGGCGGAGCGTTCGCGCTCGTTCCAGTACGATGTCGAGCTCTCCCCCATGAGCTCCTACGAGCGCCTCATTATTCACACCACATTGCAGGGTGCGCCGCACATCAAGACGGAATCTCAGGGAGAAGGTCGAAACAGGCGGGTCGTCATCAAATACTCTGCCGACGCTTAGGCTCCGCCGTTGAACAGGGATTCGGTCGGGCTTTCGGGCAGTCCCTGATCGTTGAAACCCGGCACGGGCGAGCCTGAGGGACCGGAGTTATTTATTTGTTGCGATTGCTGCTGCGCGGGCAGCGGCTTGATTCTCTTGAGCGCGTCGAGCGTAAGGATGCCCGGATTGATCTGGTAGAGGATGAGGTAAATGGCAAGAAGGAGAAGTATGCCGAGCGTCACGTCGCCGATGATCTCTTTCGCTTCGCCCTTGTGGCTCCACATGTCCGCCTGCCCCATGTAGAGGTATCCTGCATAGGCGAGCCGTATGACCGCGCCGATCGCGCCGATCGCGATCGCGAATTTGAACAGACCATTCACGAAATTCGACAGGTCGGTCGAAGCGTACAGGTTGCCCAGTTTCGAGGACGCAGGCGTGTCTGCGAGCGGTACGAACGCCTGGGACATGACCAATCGTCCTCGCGCGCGCATCCACTTTGAAAGTGTCGGTATGATTTTATTCATGTATGCGTAGTACCCAGAGAGACCTGTCGCTTGCATTGACGAACGCGATTGCTGAGCCGTTTGGCGCGATGGCGGGGTCCTTCACGTCGAGGGACGTGTTTGAACCGGGCGTATAGAGCGCGCGCGCGGTGTTTGCCGACACGTCGATTTCCCACCACGCGTCTGCGGTGTGCAGCTCCCCGCGGTACCAACGATCGAGGTAGCCGCCTGCGGGAAGCGTTTGCGGTACCGCGCAGTACAGTATGTTTGCGCGCGCGGGTGCCCACACGCATTTCTCGGCCACCGTGCGGACAGGAAGCTGCACGGACGATGTCTCGCCCGTGCGAGCGAACAAGCGGACGCCGTCTTCTCCGGATGTGCTATATGCGAGCGCGGTCGATGACGCGCGCGGTAGTACCACGAGCCCGGGAAGTCCGGGCGCGATTTTCGTGATCCCGCCGCTCCTCACTTCGTACGCGTGTCCCAGGGTGCGGTCCGCAGGCTCTTCAAGAAAGATAATGCGACCATCGGAGAGCCAGTCGACGCGCCACGATCCGATGCCGGAGAGAAATACGCGCTTCTGCCCGCCTCCGCGCGCGCCCGCGCGTATGCCGACAAATTTTCCCGCGTCTTGCGCCAGATACAGCACCTCGTCTCCCGCAGGGGAAAGTGCAATACGGAGGATGTTTTTCCCGAGAGCGACGCCCGACAGAGAGCGCAGCGCGTCGGAGGTTGTCGTCGAAAGAGTCCCGGAGAAGGTTGTGATAGCGTCGTTCCCATCGAGTCCGCGCATCAGTATCGTTCCGTTTTTCCCGAACAACGCTTCGTAGGTCTTGGGCATCAGCGTGTTTGAAAGGCGCTCGACCGCCTCCGACGCCGGATCCGCCGAGAAGACGTATCCGGTCGACCGTTCCGCGAAGTAGAGGCGCTCGCCCCGCTCTTCGGCGACAAACCCGAAACCGGCGACCGGCGTCTGGGTAACCCGCCAGAGACCTTGCGTCGAGCGGGTCTCCCCTTCCGCGTCTCCTTGTCCGAAGACGGTAGAGATGGCGTTTTGGTACGCATTGCCGAGTGCCCCGACAAAGGTCGGCGCGTCCGCGCCGAATCCGCGCGCACTGTCCCGGTCGGCAGTCGCCTGTGTTTCTCCGCGGATGAAGAAGTACCATCCCGAAAGCGCGCCGAGCACGATGACGATGATCGCAGCGAGTGTGAATCCGATGAGAGAGTGTACGCGCATACTCATTCTGCTGAAGGGTTGCCGAATAATCCTCCGGAGCCGCCGCCCGAAGACAGGGTAATCCCCCATGATTCGGAAGCTTCGAAGAATACGTTCGCGAGATGAGAGATGTCGAGAGTAAGAAGCCCGATGCCGTTTGAGTTTTGCGCCCCGATCGTGATCGCGTACGGACGCTCGTCGTCAGCGGGGATCGCTTTGCCGTTGACGATCCAAGACCACTGCAGCAGCCGGTCGGAGAGGCGCGCGACGGGGGCGAAATACGGTATCGCCGCGAACGTCATTTCAGAATCAGGTATCAGGGATTGCGCGCCGAGCGCTCGGTGGTACGTCACGCCGAAAAGCGGGTGATCCTGGTAGAGGTCGAGCGTCGGCTCTGCGGAAGGGATTTGGACGGACGCGCTCCCCGCGAGCTGCCGGTCGAGCGTCGCCGCCTCGACCGATACGGTATCGCTCCCGAAAAGGACCGGCGCCGGAATGCTTACGCTTGATTTCCCGCGCCCCGACACGCTTCCGAGTATTTGGTCGTTGCGCCTCCATGTGAAGACGATGTCGGAGATCGCCGCCTCCTTCCCTCCTTCGTAGACGAAGTGCGGCACTGCTTCGAGGCGGAGAGTCGAGCCCGCTTAAGGAAGCGCGCGACCTTCGTAAAACGGCGGGACGTACGAGTCGGCATCAAACAAAAGGTCGATCTCTGTCGGGGCTATGGTGAGTGCCGCAAACAATGCTGCGTCGTCGGGAGCGACGACGTCGACCGAGACGTCGATCGCAGAGCCGAGCGCGCCCGCGACAAGCTCGGCGGATGTCGCGCCTACTCCCTGCGCGAAGACCTTGCCGTTCACTCGCCACGTGAGCGTGCTGTCCGAGAGGTCGTAGGCACTACTTCGTGCTTCGAGGCGCACAGTGTCGTGCGGAGCCGGGTACGCGGGCGAAAGAGTGATGGAGACGGCATCGCCTATGCCCGGAAGCGCGAATTGCGCGTACGCATGCGGAGCGAAGAGCAGGATCGCGCTTGCGAGTGCGCCGAGAGCGTACGCATGTGCCCGCGTCGCGCTCATACGGTCGGCATGCGCGGGATGCCGGATGCTTGCGGCGCCGTGTCTGCTCCCGGAGCGGCGTGCGCTCCGCCTGAGAGCGGCGCCGATTGTGCGGGCGCGGCGCTCGCAAGCGAAGATGGAGCGATGTCTTGCGCCTGCGCGAGCTCCTGCTTCGCTTTCTTGATAGCGAGAATCTGCGACGGGTCAGACGTGATGATCTGATCCTCGGTGTACGAAGCAATGACCTTGATCGCGACGTGCTTCAATCCCGCGAAGAAAATACCCTCCCCCACGTCTGACTCGAGCAAGAGGTACTTTTCTTCGTCGGAGAGCTTGAATGTCTGCTGCACGAGATCGACGGAAGTCGGCGACTGGCGCAAAAGGAGCTGGATCGAGGAGTTGGTGATCATGGGGATGCCATACGGCGAATTGAGGAAGTCGGAGACGTCTTGCGTGATGGTCGAGATGCCGAGGTAGTATTTGCGACCGCGTTTTGCGATTGAGAACAAAAAGGAGGCAGTGTCTTGGCTTCGCATCATCCACCACGCCTCGTCGATCACGAGAAGACGCTTGCGGAGCTCTTTCCGCACGGTGTTCCAGATGTGGTGGGTGATGATGTACATCGCGACCGGCTTTAGGTCGTCCTCCATATCGCGCACGGAGAAGACGATAAGCTTCTTGTTCATGTCGACGTTGGTCGGTCGGTTCATGAATCCAGACCACGTGCCCTTGGTGTATTTCGAGAGACGCTGCACGAGAGACTCGCTCCCCTCCATGCCGGAGAGCACGAGCTCGAAGTCGGAAAGGAGCGGCGGCTCCACCTGCGCAAAGTTGGCATCCGCGGTGATGTCTTTGAGAGCGTACGTCTCGGTGATCGCCTTGTCGATGATCGCGTCCTCTTCGGGCGTGAGACCGCCGAGCATGATGCGGAAGAGCCCCACGAGGGTAATGATGTTGTTGCGCAGTATGTCGGACGGATTCTCGTCTTCGCGCGGGATGGGGAGGTCGAACGGATTGATGTGGTTCTCCGACGAGAGCGATATGTTGAAGTAGCGCCCGCCCACCGTCTCGGCGAGGTACTCGTATTCGCGCTCGGGGTCGATCACGATGACTTCGGTGTCAAACATGAGCGAACGGAGGATTTCGAGTTTGGTCGTGTAGGATTTCCCCGCGCCAGATTTGGCGAAGGTCACCGAATTGTAGTTCTCGAGCGAAAAGCGGTCGAAGAGGATGAGGGAAGAGTTGTGGCGGTTGATGCCGTAGAGAATGCCGCGGTCGCTCGTAAGGTCGAACGAAATGAACGGGAATATGGAAGAGAGCGGCGCAGAGTTGAGTTTCGTGTGGACATTGAGCTCGTCGGTCGCAAGCGGCAGGACCGAGCGGAATCCCTGTTCCTGCTGGAAAAGCGCGGGACGAATGTAGACAAGGCGTGATTCGAGGATCGAGCGCACCTCGCTCTCGACCTTGTCGATCTCCTCGCGGGTGCTGCCGTAGATGGTCATGTAGAGACCCACTTCGAATATGCGCTCCTGCGCTTGCTGGAGAGAGTCGCGGAGCTGCTCGAGATCGGAGTAGGCGGTATCGAGCATCGGGTCGCGCACCATCCCCTTCGACTCGCGCATGGATATCTGGCTCTGGACCTCCGCGACCTTCTTCTGAAATTTGCGCAGCATCTCGTTGGTGTCCATGGGGTGGACGAAGATCGAGATATCGATGACCTTATCCATGTTGATGATGGGGGCGAACCACCCCGTGGTGAGGAAGCGCGGGTAGGAGATGACGAAGAACGTGCGGGCGATCTTTTCGCCCAGATCGAGTTCGCGCGAGCTGACGCGGAGCGCGTGCGGTGCGATAACGTCTTGCAAGTCAAGGACGCCGGACTTGTAGATTTCTTCCGGCAATACCGGGAGGACGTTCGGGCTCTCCGCGTCTTTTTTCTTGAACAGGTCGATAAGTGTCATAGCGCCTATTGGGTAAGCCCCGCGATCGGCATGGGCTTCCCCTCTTCGCCCGGGTTGAACATTTTGTAGAGAAGCTCGATCGCCTCTTCGGTCCCCAGCTGCACGGTGCGCACGCCGGTCCGGACCAGACCCTGCTGCACGATCGAGATGCGCTGTTCAAGCTGCGTCGCCTGCTCCTCGAACGAGCGATTCTTCTCTTCGGTGTTTTGTTTCTTTTTTCCGAATGGAATAAGAGAGCCGATGCCGCTTTTTGAAACCGCAATGACCGGAGAATACGGCACGACGACAAAGAAGTTTTTCGTCATGATGTTTGCCGCTTCCGTAAAGCTCTTGATGAATTCGATGTACTCGCGGATCTGGATGCGCATGAGGTCGTCGAGCTGATTCTTGTATGCTGCTTCGAGGGTCGCGACGTACGGTCGGATATCGAGCATGCGCGATTGCACGAATATCTGCGCGGAAAAATCGAGTGAGTTGAGGAAATTCTGGAATTGCACGATGAATGCGGTCTGTTCGTCTTCTGACTTGAGGGCGAAATTGATGGAGGAGGCGAGGAGAATCGCGCGCAGGCTTCCGTCTTTGAGGACGACGATTCCGTCGCGCACCTCGGATACCGGCAGGAATTCCTGCGTGCTCTTCGCCGATGTGCGCGGATTTGCGGTCTGGGTCGGCATAATTATTGGACGAGCGCCTGCCGGGCGGTCCGCACGGGAGCGACGAGATCCTCAGCCGTTCGTACGGCGTGGCGGTCCTCGTCGTTCGCGACCCCGGCAGAGATCCGCTCCTTGATGTCGAGACTCCACGCAAGCTCATGGAGCTTGCTTTCGGACAACTTCGGGACGTATACCTGGGCGGCGGAATCCGGCTTGGCTGCGGCTTTCTTGGCAGACTGCTTTCGGGCGTTGTTCCAGAGGTAGAGCTTGCCGCGTATATAGAAGAAAAACGCGTTCTCAAGCCCGAGGATGAAGGGGCGTCCGTTGAATCGAAAGAACGCAAGCGCCGCCGCAAGACCTCCGACGACGAGGATGAGGGGTCCCGAGAGGTAGACGGGGAATATGCGCCATAGAATGTACGCCGCGCCGGCTCCCCCGCCGAGGTAGATGAACTGTTTGAAGGTCAGCGGTCCGAATATTTTATCCTCGACCTCTATGAACTGTGGTACTTGGAACTGCATACGCAATTAAAGTATAGCAACGTTTTCCTGCTCATCCGGCGTACGTGCGTGGAATATGTCGAACAATGTGTCGACCGAGGCGATTTCGGCGGGAGGAATGGGCAGCGCATCTTTCGAAAGGAGTTTCGACTCTTGCCGCGTGCCGCTGCAGTAGTCGTTGAAGCTGGAATACTTGTATGTCTGTATGAAGGTTGCCGCGCGCTCTTTCTCCGCGATGCCGTGTTCCCGCCAGCCGGGCTGCAAGAGGTCTAACGGATTCAGGTGTATATATGAGAACAGCCAGCGCATGTACTCATCCGAATCTGCGTGCTTTGATCGGAACGGTCGAGCGAACAGCGGTCCGCTCCGCTGGTGTTTTGTGTTGAAGTACATCGAGTACGCGGTCATGAGCTTGAGCATGAACTTTGATATGCCTCCCTCGGTGCTCTCACGCAGGGCAAGGTGAATATGATTGGGCATCAGCGCATACCCCATGATTGCCGTGAGACGCCCCTCTTCCGGTTTGGACTCGCCTTCTAGCCACTTTATCAAGGGTTCCCCTTGATATTTCTTCAGAGTGTTCGCGACATGGACGGGCTTCTTGCTGTTGCACAGGAGGAGCAGGAGCATGAATCGGTCATAGTCGCGATTTTCTAGGAATATCGTCCTTTTTTCGACTCCGCGCGTGTACACGTGGTAGTTCTCGCCCTCTACAAAGGGAACCTTCCTCTCCATGAGGTCATCATAGCGTATTATCAAGGGGACCCCTTGATAATCCACAAGACGAGTTTACTGCGGCGATTCGCGGTACGGATCGTCGTGCACTGATGCGCGCGCCGCCGACGTCTCGCCCGATTTGTATCCTTCGGATACCGGCGCGCGCGCGACCTTTTCGGAAGGGGGCGCCGCCGGCGGCGTTGCGGGGGCGACGGGCGCTGGCTTCGCAGTATTCGAGAGTATCGCGCCCCGCGCCGCCTCGACGCTACTCACCTTCTCTGCTTGCGCCTCAGGGTGATCGAGCTCTCGTTCAAGCTCTTGCCGGATTGGTTCGAATACGAGTCTTGATATGTCCGCCGTGAGCGCTTTCGCGGTCTCCGTGTCGACTTTTACTTCACCCTCAACATTTTTTTGAAGGTCCTCGGAATTCTCAACGCCGAGAAGCGTAAGCATGACCTGGTTCTCCAGAGTCTCCCACTGGTCGAGGTGTAATTTGTGAACATTCGCAAGTTCTCGCAAGTGCTGCGCCACATCAGCAGACGTTATCGCGTCCTGCACGACTTTTGGCAGCAACTTGAAACGCTCTTGTATCAACTGTCCGTACTCGTTGTCGTTGTCCATACATTAGTGTCCGTGACCTCCGCCTCCGTGCTCATCGTGTCCTCCTCCTGAGGGTGGTGTCGAGGGTGTGGTCGGAGTTGCTGGTGCAGCTGCTCCATGTCCTCCTCCGCCAGTCTTATCTTTTAGGTAGTCGGCGATTTTCTTCGCCTCTTTTTTCTCGTGGTGCTCCCCAACTTCTTTTCGTGTGAGCTGTGCCAATCGGTCGTTATCTTTTGTGCTCAATCCTGTGGCGCGGGCGAGCAGATTCGTATACCGCTTGTGTGCGAGGTGTTCTCCGAGTTCCGCTTCGGATTTGTATTCTTCTTTCAGTTTGCTGCCCATCGCAAAGAACTGCTTGCCTCTCGCGATGGCATTCGCCTTTGCTTCGTCCTCGATGTTTTTAATAACAGTGTTTGCGCTGCTGAGTTTTTCAGTCGCGCTCTTGATGCGCTCCTCCTGCTTCCTCAAGTTCGTGTCGTGTTCTTTCACTTTCTTTTCTGCCGCGGTTTTTGCTGCGCTGTCGCCCGCCCGCTCGGCTTGATTGCGCTCAAACTCCGCTTGTTCGCGGGCCTTCCGCGTCGCGTCGTATTCTTTTTGTGCGGCGTTTTGGTCGGTCTTGTGAGTATCGGCGGCCTGCGTCGCTTCAGCGTGTCGTCCACCCAGCCCTGCGTTGTTCGAGAGCTCTTTTTTGATCGCCTGTGCGGTGATTTCACCTTGTTTTTTCCCATCCACGTGCAACATATCCGCTTTCTCCGCGAATTTTTCCGCGCGCCTCTTGAGAGAACCTTCGAAGCCTTTTACCTCTTTGCCTGCGAGTGTCTTGAGATCCATCCCTGCTGTTTTCGCGATGGCGCCTCCGAGGAGTGGAGTACGAGCGAGGTTCATGTCGGATTTTGCTACACTTCTGAATCCTCTCGAACCGAACGAATACAGGGACTGACGAATACTGCCGTCCGGCGCATTTTGCGCGCGCCTCTTCAGTGCCTCACTTGCGGCAGAACTTCCGCGACCGATGGTCTGTCTGCCGAGTATTCCTGCAAAGCGTGAACCGAGCCCGAGTGCGACGGCAGGGGCAAGCGCCGCTATATTGAATCCAGAAATTTTCCCGGCGAAGCTGCTCGCGAGCCGGAAAGAGAAGAAGAGCGTGCCCACGCCGATGATGTAGAGGAGGATGGTGGTCCAGCTATCACCCGAGAGCTGCTGCCGCGGGTCGCTCACGACGCTGCCGATCGGGGTCTGTGCGACCGCGCCTGCCGCACTCACGATCGCGAGCGATATCGAGAGGAGGAGCATGAGGAGCGGCGCGAAGATCGCGGCGTTGATGAGCGTCTTCCACCACTCCTTCCACCCGTAGGTGCTATTGGCGAGATTCGGGAGGAGGTATGTCGCAAACGCGAGCGCCGAAGTGAGCATGAGTACGATGAGGAGCACTCCGCGCGCGGCGATCAAGAAACATCCGTAGAGAATGACGCCAGCGGTCGCGAGAAGCATCGCGCCTCCTACAAATCCGAAAAAGAACGCTTGATAGCCGCTCCCCGTCTCTTTGAGAACCTTCTTCGTCGCCTCCCCGGAGTCGTTCCAGATGCTCGTTATCTTCATCGGAGTGAGAAACGCCTGCGCGATGTCAAATGTCTCAGGCTGCGCCGCCATCTGCTTATAGATGGCGAACGCGGCGAAATTGGAGGCGTCGATGATCATTTTCGTAAAGAGCAGGCTGAAATTGATCAAGACTGCGATGATGAGCACGTTTGCGATCAGCTTCTTCTGCCCGAACTCTTTCAGACCGAGGATGATCGAGACCGCGATGAACGTGAAGATGCCGATGATGAGAATGTTGGAAAAATCTCTGAAGATGCTCCATGCCTCGGCGATCGCCGGAATGATGCGGAGTGTATCGAGCGAGTTCCTGAATCCGACAACGATGTGAGATACGAGATTGTCGAAGAGCGTCCCCGCAAGCCGTAGAATCATGGCGCCGAACGCGAGGAACCACGAGCCGAGCCAGCTCAGGAAGACGTTGAAACATCCGTTGATGGAAAAGTAGAGTGGATTGATCGAGCACTCCGTGTCGTATGTGTTGACTTTGGGCTTTGCCGAAGCGGTGCTTGGCGCGGCGCTGCCTGCTCCTGTGGTCGCGGTCGTCTGCGCGAGCGCACTCGGCGCTTTGAGCGATATCGTGTCTGCAGTCAACGAGAGCGGCAGCGCCGCGCCCGCCACGCACGTGCTCGCGAGGATGAGAGCGCTCACTAGGTACTGTACAGGTGCATGCGTGCGGCGGGTCATACTATTTGATTCTCCACTTCTCCGTCCATGATGCGATCACGCTCTTATCATTCGTATTGCACCATGCGCCTGGGGAATCCGCCCACGATTTCACCGTATCTTCCACGAGCGTCGCCATCGCGGCGTCGACTTTCGTTTTCTGTTCCACTTTGTTGGTGAGGTCGGGCTTGAGGTGGAGCGCTCGGTCGACCACGAGCGAATCGAGCTGCTGGAGCGCGAGGCGCTGCGCATTTAAGGATGCGGTATTCGTGATGCTGGTGACGAGATTGGTGATGAGCCGGAGCGCAGTCTGCGATGTCTTGATGTCGTTGAGCGTTTCCGTCGCGAGCGGCGTTATCTGCGGATCGATGATCGCCTGGGAGTATGCGGTCGATGTCGCCACCTTGAGCTTCGAGCCGACGGGGCACGTGATCGTCGTCGGGTTTTGCGTGATCGTGCATGAAGCGAGCTGCGCGGTTTGGATGAAATTGCCGACCGTACAGCTTGCGCCGCCGTTGCCATCGTCGGTGCAATTGCTGGTGAACGAGATGCAGGTATTGTCGGCGGCGACCGGCGTCGCGCACGTCTTTTGGATGATGGTATTCCAGCACTGCCGCTCGGCGCCCCGAAGGTCGTTGATCGCTTTCGTGAGCGTTGCGGCGATCTTGTTGACGGTCTCGAGATAGTTTGCCTCCACCTGCCGCGCTTCGTTGAGAATGCTGAGACCTGTGTTGACGGCGGCGTTCCTCACTCCCTGCGCGGATTCTTTCGCGATCTGGTCAAGGTACGACGTCTGACCGCCGGAAGATCGGGCAAGACCCGTAAGACCCTGTGAGTCGGAGAGTACCTGCGTCGTCACGCCTCCGTAGAGCGCGCTGATCATTTGCCCGATATCGTTGGCGCTTTCAAGCTGGCGCACCGGGCTGTCGAAGAGCGTCTGGAACGATTGCTGGATCGTGATACTCGGCGTGCGGGTCTTGCGTGCAAGCGGATCTGAAGCGCCGTCGGTGCCCGCGTAGTATCCGTTGCCCCATGACCACTGATTGCGCTGGTACTCGAGCGCTTGCGCGATTTTCCTTCCGACGTAATCCTCGGACAGCAAATACGCGCCCCTAAACGTGCACGCCGGATTCTCGAGGGCGGTGAGCGCGTCCCAGATCGACTTGTCGGGCGTTCCGTTCCTGACGCTGGCGAGATCGCCTTCGTACGGGCACTTGAGCGCGTTTTCGGGCGCGCGCGTCTTTGCCTGGTAGCGCTGGGCGAGCGTGCGTATGACGGATGATTTCAGGGTTGGATCGAGAGAATCAAACGCTCCGCTTTCGAGAAGCGAAAGAAATTGCGGATCCGCGACGTACGTGAGCTCCTCTTGTCCCTGATTTACGACGAATTGCGGATTGCCATCGCGCCCCGTCATGACGCCCGTGTATCCTTTCTTCAAGAAGGCAGACATCGCCGCCTCGCGCTCGCGATTGATGACTTCGCGCAAGATGCACTCTTTGTATACGAGAACGCCGGTATTGAGCTCGACCGCGGCGTCTGCGACCGGTACGTATACGCCGCCGATTGCGCCGAGCGACCCCACACTCATCGCATACGCGCCGTTTTGGTTGCAGTCGAAGATTCCCTGCCGCTTGAATTGGTAGGGCTCGGAAGAGAGCGGGGGCTGCGTGCTTCCGGTGCCGCTCGTGCCTGCTCCGCCAGTACCCGCGCCGCTGCTTGCACCTGCTCCGCCAGTACTCGTGCCTCCTCCGCTTGCGCTTCCCGCCCCTGTGGCCGCGGAAGAAAGCGTGGTGGTATTCGCGCTATTTGATTCCGCGGAGACATTTCCCGCGGCGTCGTATGCGCGAATGCGGTAGGTGTAGCTCGTCGCCGGCTGAAGCCCTGTGTTCTCGAACGAGGTGGTCGTCGATGTCGCCACTTGCGCGAAATTCGTCGAAGCGCCGGGCGCGCGGTAGATTTTGTAGCCGACCACGCCGACTTCGTCGGTCGATACGCCCCACGAAAGGTCGATTTCCGTCGATAAGACGCCGACGATGGTGAGATGTGCGGGTGCGCTCGGCGCGGTCGCATCGGTCGTTTGCGCGCGCGCCGCGAGCGGCACCAATGCCGTGAGTACGAGGAGCGAAGAGAGAAGTTGCGTCATGGCGATTTGCTCTTGTAGTACGCGGTCAGCGCGTTGAACGATGCGAGAATGTCGGTCTCAGCTTCATTATAACTGCGCAGCAGCGCGACGGTCGCAAACGGATCGTCCGCATGCGCACTCATCGAGTGTAGCGTCGCCGCAAATTTCCCCATCGCGTTCAGTATGGCGACGTGGTACGGTACCGCATCTCTTGGCGCGATGACTGAGGCGGTCGCCGATTGCGCGTCGTGGTAGCGCTTCGCGATGTCGTCCAGTTGGGTGAGGTACGCCGCGTCTTTCGTCTGCACATAGAGCGCGAATACCTCATACTCCGGTCGAGTGTTGTCGAGAAGCGGAGCGAGGCTTTCTCGGAGATCGCTCCGGTAGGCGAGCATGCGCGCGTATGAAGTATCTGGGTCGGTGCGGATGTCGGAGGTCTGGTACGCGAGATACTCGACGGGCGCTTTGAGCGCAGACGCGAAATCTTCGGCGGCTTTCTGCGCATCCTGCGCCGTGTACGAACCATCCTCTTGCATGCCGACGTAGGTTTCGAGGAGCTGATTGATGACGGCTGGTCCGATAAGGCTCACGACGTCGGTCGATGTCGCTTCCGTCTCTGATCCGAAAGAGGGCGCGTCTTCTTGCGAAGTTGATTCCCCCGCATACGTCGCGACGAACGACGATACCGACTGCTTCTCATGCGCGACGCGCCGGATTTCCCAGCCGACGACCGCGAGGAGCGCCGCCACGGAGATCGCGGCGGTGATGACGATAGGAGCAAATCCGTATTCGCGTGCGGGAGACGAACTTGCGTCTTTGCAATACCACAAAAGCCCTACGCCCGAACTTGCGCGCATGTTCTTCACTCGTACAGTATACCGCGCGCGTATGCGCGCATACGTCGGAAAAACGCGGATATGTGTCTTGCAGTGAATCTACAAGCTGATCGGCTTGAACGTGAAGGCGCTGCCGGGGTCGTCGGCTGTGAACGAGACGCCGTATGCTCCGAATGTGTCGACGAGCGCGACGTAATGCTTGCCGAATGCGTCTGCGGAGGTGTTGTAGACGCCGATCGCCGCGAGGAAATCGCTGTCACTTTCTGCTTTTGGCACGAGGGCGAGATTCGCGCCGATCTCCATGTAGCTCTCCGCGAGCGCTTTGTTGAGCGCTATCGCAGCTGCGGGGACCGGCTGTATGAGGAGGAGACCGCGACCTGTCTCCCAGAGCGCGCGGCTAAGCTGGACGACCGCCGCTCGTTTTGTCTCGTCGTTCCTGTCTTCCAGCCAGTGCTTAAGTACCTGGGACTGGTCGCGATGCGACTCTTCGAATGATTGTATATATGAGCCTGCTTCGTTGCCGTAGTCGTAGAGTTCTTGCTGGATCTTGCTCCGCTTTTTCACCTGAGTGGTCGTGGATATGAAGCCCGAGGGTATGAACGAAAACGCTTCTTCAATCGCCGCTCCTGCGCCCGCACTCGGGGTGCGCTGGGAGGCGCCCGAGAGCTCGGCGATAAACGCATTGAAGTCGAATTCCTCTCCGGTCGGGGTGTACGAATCTCCGCTCGCCGGGGCGGGAGGAATGTATGAGTATGGAAGTGATGTTTGCGCCGGGGCGGTCATGCCGGGGTCGCGCCCCTCGCCGCCGCTGTATGCGGGGTTGAGCAGGTTGATATTGATGCCGCCCCACGCGGCACCGGAACCTGATGGTCTGACCGCAGA
The DNA here is from genome assembly GCA_903858755.1 of uncultured bacterium. Lineage (GTDB taxonomy): Bacteria > Patescibacteriota > Minisyncoccia > Phycocordibacterales > UBA2100 > UBA10103. The sequence goes on from CAIOKC010000032.1 coordinate 92,642, forward strand.
GCGGGTCGAGACAAAGAGCGCGCCGAGGAGGACGATCGCGCACACGACCGCAAGCACGCTCGTGTAGGGGTGCGCGCGGAACCAATCCGCTTTCGTGCGCTGCGATACCGCGCCTGGCGGCGGGGTGTGCTCGGGCGTCGGCGCGATCTCGTTGAAGTCGTGTCCCGATATCTTGAATTGGTCCATCATCAAAAACTATACCATCCCGTTGCGCATCGTATTCACGGTGTACAATATATGGATGCCGATACGCGCCATAGGATTTCTCGCCGGCATCGCGGCGCTCGCTGCTCCGCTGACCGCGCTCGCTTTTCCGTTCGGCGGTCAGGCGAGCATCGTCGTCCCCTGCTACAATCAGGCGATCTACGCCAATCTCGGTCCTCCGCGCGGCGGACCGTACGTATGGACTCCCTCGACGCGCACGTACCAATTCGGCGCGCCGACGCACGCAGGACAGTGGCTCTTGGGTCTCGCCGGCGCGCCGTACTTTTGCGTCGTTTCCAGACAGCCAGTCATCGTCTGGGCAGGTACGTATATAACAATGATGGGCTCAAGTCAGCAATAATTCTTTCGCGAGGTGTTTCCACTTCTCAAGCTGTACGTCCTCCGCTCGCGCCTTCTCGTCGATATCGCATGCGACGAGTGCGGCAGCAGCTCTTTCTTTTCCGAACACAGAGGCGAGATTGTTCAGCAGGAACTTTCGTTTTGAGGCGAATCCCGCGCGGACAACCTTGAAAAAAGATTCTTCGTCAGTCGCCGAGGAGAACGGTCGAGACACGGCGTCGACGAGCAGAATCGCAGAGTCCACGGAAGGCGGAGGAGAAAAATTGCCTTTCGAGACTTTTGCCACGATGTTCGGCACACCAAACACTTTGACCGAAATAGAAAGGATGCTTTCTTTGCCGTCCCGCGCGAGGATTCGATCCGCCACTTCTTTTTGGATAAGCAGCGCAAGCGCACGCGGCTGATATGTTGCCGTAAGGAACATTCTGATGATTTCACCGGTGATGTAGTACGGAATGTTTGCGGCGACAACGTACTGTTTCATACCAAGTGTTTCGGGAGAAACATCGCGCACGTCGCCGGAGACAACGACCAGCTTGCCCGAAGCGACCTCGCGCGCAAATGCTATGCGCAGGCGCTCGACGAGCTTCGTGTCTTTTTCGACCGCGACGACACGCGCGTCTGTCGCGAGAAGCTCTTTCGTAAGCGCGCCCGCACCGGGACCTATCTCAAGGATTGTCTCGCCGGGGCGTACGGCGATTGCCCCTGTAAGCGCGCGCGCCGCCCACTGCCCCGTGAGGAAATGCTGCCCGAGTTTTGGAGTGCGTTTTTTCATGCGTCATCGGATGATCTCTCCCTCGTGGACGCGTCTCGCCGCACCGTTCCCGACCGGCTCCATGAGCCGTCTATCGATATCCTGAAGGAATTCAGACGGGAGCGCGCGTTCGCGCGAGCCGTACTTCATGCGCTCCTGTGCGTACGAAAGGTAGAGCTGTTTCCGCGCTCGCGTGAGCGCCACATAAAGGAGCCGCCGCTCCTCTTCCTCGTCGCGTTTTTCATCGTACCTGGTCGAGGGAAAGAGCCCCTGTTCGAGACCGGTGATGAATACGGTGTCGAATTCGAGACCTTTCGAAGCGTGGATCGTCATAAGCGAGACGGCTTGTACGTCTCGGTCGACCTCGTCCTGATCGCTCTGGAGGGCGGCTTCCTCGAGAAGCTTGTCGACACCCTCGGGCGGCTTTTCAAAGTCGTAGCGAGTCGCGAAGTTCACGAGTTCGTGAATGTTTTCGAGCCGTTCATGCCCATCCTCCTTGTTCTGCGTACACAGCTTCTCCATCCCGCTCGCTTCGACGGCGAAACGAACCGCTTCGGATGCGGGGAGCGTGGAAGCGGCGCGCGCTATGGTCTCGAGCAGGTCCTTGAATGCGGCGACCTTCGCGCGCGCCGCGGGGGCGAGCGAGGCTTCCTGACCCGCGAGCACTTTCGCGAGTGTCGACGGACCTATGCCGCGCGGCGGGACACCGACGATGCGCGCGAGGTCGTTCGCGCTCTTCGGATTGAGCGCCGCGCGGAGGTACGAGAGCGTGTCTTTCACCTCCTTTCGCTCGAAAAAGCGCGTACCGATCACGCGGTATGGCACATCGTGGTGTAGGAGCGCCTCTTCGAGCGCGCGCGACTGGAAATTCTCGCGGTAGAGGATGGCGATTTCGGAAGCGCGCGCTCCTTCTTCGATAGACGCGCGCGCCATCTGCGCCACAAACCACGCTTCGTCGATCTCGTTTTGCGCTCCATAGGAGAGGATCGGCTCTCCGGTCGCGTTTTCAGTGAAGAGATTCTTGGGAGTGCGCCGCGTGTTCTTCTCGATCACGGAGTTTGCGGCGGCGAGAATCGTCCGGGTCGATCGGTAATTTTGTTCGAGGACGACGACTTTCGTGCCGGGAAAGTTTTTCTCGAATGAAAGAAGGTGCGATATGTCGGCGCCGCGCCAGCTGTAGATGTTTTGGTCGATGTCGCCGACGACGCAGAGGTTGTTGCGCGGTTCGGCGAGTTCGCGCGCAATCTCGTACTGCACGCGATTCGTGTCTTGGTACTCGTCGATGGTGATGTGGTGGAATCGCTCGCGCAGCGTATCTCGGACGCCCTCGTCCGAGCGGATGAGCCGCAGTGTCCGGAGGAGGAGGTCGTCGAAATCGAGCGCACCTTCTTCGCGGAGCCGTTTCTCGTATTCTTCCCACGCGATTGCGATCGCGCGCTCCCTGAAATTGCTCGCCTGCTCGGTGTACCTGTGGCTCGTCAGGCGCGCACCCCGGCACCACGAGGAACATACAGAGTACAATCATGCAGTAATATATGTATCGCATGGTTCAATCCTATTGTGCGCTGCTGATGCTTTTCATTCGTCCGGTTCAGCTTTTTTACTTTTTTTGCTTTTCTTGTCCTTTTTACCCTTCTTACCTTTTGCGGTTTCCGGGGTTTTAACCTCTTCAATAAACTTGAACGTCACAATTGAAAACCTTGCCGTCAGCCGGCTGTCGGACTGAGAGCCTTTGCCTTTTTTTGCCGGTGCCATTGATATATTTTCTATATTCACGATCCGGTCCAGTCCGGCAACCTTATCAAAGAAATATCCAATGTCATGGTAATTGCCCCTGACTTCCATAGCAACCGGGATGTCGGCATAAAAGCCTTGGGCAAGTTCGGGCGCGGGCTTAAACAGCAGGATTTCCAGGCCGCTTTCCTGCGCGAGGGCGGAAATATTGCTCAGCAGGGCAGGTATCTCGCTTGAATTGGGCAACTGCTTCAAGGATTCATCAAACTGTCCCTGCATGGTGCGCAACTCACGGCGGAAATTGTCGATGTTGGCAAGAACCCGCTGCTGCTCACTGTACTTCGAGTTGAGCTTCGTCAACTCACTCTGGCGGGACTCAAGCTCAACAATCTTGGATGCATGGATCCCATAGTAATAACCGACAGCAAGCAGCACTATAACCGCACCCAGCGCCATCAGTTTCTGGTTGTCGGGAAGTTTCAGGAATTTTTCTGCAATCTGTCGGGCGTCTGCCATAATATTTCCGTCTGCACTTTAACGGTTCTTCGCTCCTGCAGCCGATGGGGACGGCGTAGCGGGCGTATCACCGCTGTAGTTTACCCGGGACTTCATTTTAAACACCTTAAGTACGACACCTCCGGTAATAGTGGCCTTATTGTCTGTTTTGATCTCACCCAGTTCAATATCGTTAAACAGCTGTGAATTCTCAAGATTAACCATGTACCGTGATATTGACAGATTATCCATGGAGCGGCCGTCAAGCTGTAGATCCGTGCCCTTCTGGATAAAATTGATAAGCCACAGATTGCCCGGCAGGCACGTCGAAAGAGCATCGAGCATGCGCACGGGACCGGTCTTGTTTTTCCGCAGCGAAGCGATGATCTCAAGCTTCTTTGCAAGCAGTTCTTTTTGGACCTTGAAATTCTCGATGTCCTTCATCTTTAAGGTGCTTTGTTCGATTTTTTTCTTCAGTTCCGCGATATCGTTTTGCACCTGGGTGATGCGCGAGTTGATTGACCACCAGAATGCACCGATGATCAGGCAGACCGCCAGCAGCGGCACTGCCCCGATCATGATCTGGCGCGTAATGATTTCCTTTTTTCGGGCGGCCCGGTATGGAAGCAGATTGATTTTAATCATCGCCTGTCACTCCCCAAGCCTGCGGGTAGCCAGTCCGACTCCGACAGCGGCAACCGTCGCAACTTCACGCATGTATTCCGGATCAAACGCCTTGGTATCGTATTTTATGACCTTGAATGGATCGGTGAATTCAACCGTCATGTTCATCTTCTCTTCAATCATCTCTTTCAGGCCGGATGTCTTGGATGCGCCGCCGCTCAAGTACAGATGGTTGATCTCCACATACGTTGAACTGGTGAAAAATTCGAGGGTGCGCTGGATTTCACGTGCGATCGACTGCGCTGTTCTGCCGATAATCTGGCCGAGCAGCCCGGGGTCGATCCCCTCGATATCCTCGCCTGTTTTGAGCATTTCAGCTTCTTCAAAACTGACGGAAAGTTCCTTTTGAATCTCTTCGGTTATCTGGTTGCCGCCCATAAAGACATCGCGATTGAATATCGACGTCCCATTTTTAAGAATATTGATATTGGTTACGCTTGCGCCGATATCCACGAGGGCAAACGTTTCATTTTCCTCGTACAGATAGTTGACGTTAAACATATTCTCGAGGGCGAAAACATCTATATCAACAATGCGGCTGCGCAATCCAGCGTGCTGAAAGGCGTCGGTATATTCTTCGATCATGGCCTTCTTTGCGGCGACGAGCATAACATCCATCATTTCCGGATTGTCTTCATTGACGCCCAGAATCTGAAAGTCGATATTGACCTCGTCAAGATCGAAGGGAATGTACTGCTCGGCCTCGCTTACGATGACCGGCTCAAGGGAATCTTCCGTCATCTGGGGAAGCGAGATTTTCTTAATAATCACAGGATGGCAGGATACGGAAAATGCGACATCTCGACAGCTTATTTTAAGGCTGCTGATAAGGCCCTTTACAGCCTGTATCAAAGGTTCAGCATTGATAACGACCCCGTTAACAATGGTTTCGCGCGGCAGTTTGGCAATGCCGAAATTCTTGAGCCGGTAGCCGCCCTTTGAATCTTCCAGCTCTACCACCTTGACTGAACTGGTACCGACATCGATTCCGATCAGTTTTTTTGAAGACCCGAATGACAGCATCTGTAGACCTCACGTATACATTTAGCGCCCGGGTGAATCCGTTGGGCCGTTTTCTCCCGGCTGCAACTGGTAGACCAGTTCACCCTTCTTTACGAGACCAAGCTGCTTGCGGGCTATGTCCTCAATGTATGCCAGATTATCCTGTAATAGTTCGATTTCGTGCTTCAGCCGTTCATTTTCACGTGCCATTCGCTGGTTTTCCGCCTCGAGATTTGAGAACTGATCCTGAAGCGTTACCAGGTGCGCTATTCCCCTTTGTCCGAACACCAGCAATGCAGCCAGCGTCAGAACTATTGCGACAAAAAAAACGGAACCTGCTATTTTGACACTAGTTTTCATCGGCAAAAGCCAGTTGATATTAAGTTTTTTTTTATTTTATTTTTAAACACGCGCCCGGCCGCATGACCGTGAACACGAGTGCCATGGAGGCTGAACGTGCCCAACATATAGCTGCCATCGGGCGGATGCGTCGCTATATGGCGGCGGTGCTCAAACTGCCGGCTCAGCGCACAGAAGCTGCGATTGATATTTTTTCATAACCGGCCTGGCGGCATATGTCCATCACCGAGACCACAAAACCGTGCGCTACCTGTTCATCGGCCATAATTACTATGCCGGAATCAATGCTGTTCCGGCGCAGTGTTGATACTGCAGCGGGCAGCGCTTCATACGCGACCTCTGTGCGGTCAACGGAAATCTCAAGGCTTCTGCCGATCTGTATCACGGGCGCACGCGGTGCAGGGGACGGCATCGATGTCTTGGGAAGGATCAGGTCGATTGAGGCTGCAGCGCTGAAATTTATTGAAAGAGCGAAAAAAATAAGCAGATTAAAAACCATATCGACTATAGGCGTTATGTCGAGCTGGATATTGCGGGAGCGTTTTTCTTTAAAAATCATAGTGTAACCGCCGTAGATTGCACCGTTGAACCGTAGCCTGGAACGTCAACCGCCGGCCTTCTGAAGCCGCAACGTGCAGCGCACGGCGTTGTAGCCTGTCAGGTGCGCTGTTCCTTGATCAATTCGACCATGCGCAGACAGTATTCTTCCATTTCAAGGATAATCGCGTCGGCCTTGCCGGTAACAATACGGTAAAAAATCAGTGTGGGAATCGCCACACCCAGACCGGCGCCGGTTGTGTAAAGCGCCTCTGAAATACCACCAGCAAGCATGGACGGGTTCACCAGTTCCTGCCGGGCAATAACACCGAAAATTTTGATCATGCCCGAAATGGTGCCGAGCAGCCCCAAAAGCGTCGCAACGTTGGCAATGGTGGCCAGCGTTTCGACATACTTTTCAAGGTAGGCGGCCTCACGCCGGCCTACCTCCTCTATCAGTTCCTTGATCACCTCACGCCGCTTGCCGTAATTCTTAATCCCGCCGGCCAGAATGCGGGAAATCGGCACATCGGTTTGCCTGCACAGCTCAAGGGCCGGGGCTACTTTCTCGGCCCGCAGCATATGCTCGAATTCGACCAGAAACCCCGGCGGAATGACGCGGCGGGGCTGCAGGACACGCAGTTTTTCGAAAAAAATGGCAAGGGATACAACCGAACACAGCAGGATTGGATACATAAAAATGCCGCCCTTGATAAAAAAGGCGAGCATACTGTCTGCAAGCATCGCATTCCCCCCTTAGTCCTTGGTCTCCGGCTCATCCTCTGGACGGGCACGCACACATTGCGGCAAAAACAGTGGCGCCCCGCAACACAGGACGCCACCAAACCTCATGCAATAAACCCGCCTCAGCCACGCTGAACAATCAGCGCGTGGCCCTGACCGCCGCCGATACACAGGCTGGCGCAGCCCAGTTTCGCACCGATACGCTTCATTTCGTAAAGCATCGTGACCAGGATACGGGCCCCGCTGGCGCCGATCGGATGTCCGATCGACACGGCGCCTCCGTTATGGTTGATTTTCGCAGGATCAATCTTCAACTCGCGGATGCAGGCTATCGCCTGGGCGGCGAAGGCTTCATTCAGCTCCCAGTAGTCGATATCGTTGATGGACAGCCCGGCTTTCGCAAGCGCCTTCTGAATGGCAGGAACCGGTCCCATGCCCATAAACGCTGGGTCAACGCCGCCGGATGCGTAGGAGACTACCGTCCCCAAAACGGTTTTACCCATCTCCCTGGCCTTGTCGTCGGCCATCAGCACAAAGGCGGCTGCACCGTCATTGATGCCGGAAGCGTTCGCGGCCGTTACGGTTCCGCCTTTTTTAAAAGCAGGGGCAAGCTTGGCTATTTTTTCAAGCGTGGTGCCCAGGCTGGGGAATTCGTCGGTGTCGAACATGACCGGATCGCCCTTGCGCTGCGGCACCGGCACCGGCACAATTTCATCCTTGAAAATACCGTTCTTAATCGCCCGCTCGGCCTTGTTTTCGGTCTCGACCGTGTACATATCCTGTTCCTCGCGGGAAATGCCGTATTTTTCCGCGATATTTTCAGCCGTGTTTCCCATGTGATAATCATTAAACTTTTCCCACAGGCCGTCGTAGACCATACAGTCAACCATCTGTGCCGCGTTCATGCGGGCGCCCCAGCGCGCGCTCGGAATGGCATATGGTGTTGCGGTCATATTCTCCTGGCCGCCGGCAATCACGATTTCATTATCACCGGCCTTGATGCTCTGGGCCGCGATGGCAACGGCCTTGAGCCCGGAAGCACATACCTTGTTGATAGTAAATGCCGGAACTTCCTTGGGAATGCCGGCCTTCATTGAGGCCTGCCGGGCCGGGTTCTGACCCAGCGCGGTTGTGAGAACATTACCCATGATAACTTCATCAACCTGCGCGGGATCGATTTCGGCACGCCGGACTGCTTCCCTGATGGCGATTGCGCCCAGATCATATGCCGGAATGTCCTTGAGACTTCCGCCGAATTTACCCACTGCGGTTCGCGTGGCACTGACAATAACAGCTTTCTTCATTCTGTTCCTCCTGTGTCTAAAGAGATGAGCATCGCCCTGACAGAGCGTTCATGCCGGTCACATTCCCGCAGTGAACGGTCATACCCTGCATCGCACTTTTACCCTCACAAAAACATCTAAAAATACTATGCTCATTGGATTTTTGTCAAGCTGATTCGCCGGCGGGCGTTCACGGCGAGCAGCAGCAGATGGGCTTTTATGCTCGATTTAAAATAGTATTTGTGTATTGACACCATGCGCCTGAAAAACTATACTGCCGCCACTTTCAGATAACGCCGGAGCTTCACATGCCCCCGCACGCCGCCAAGCGCATGCGCCAGCGGGAAACGTTCACACTTCCGGAAGAGGCCTGTTCCCATGTATGAAGTTTTCAGCGAATTTGCGCTTCTGCTGATTATAAGCGCTGCGGCAGGTGCCCTGGCCACGGTTATGCGCCAGCCGATGCTGATTGCCTATATCGCTGTCGGAATTATTGCCGGCCCGGCTGTGCTGGGCCTGGTCAAAACACATGACCAGATCAATCTTCTGGCACAGGTCGGCGTTGCCGTTCTTCTGTTTGTCGTCGGCCTTAAACTCGATCTGCGCCATATCCGCCACATCGGACCGGTAGCGCTTGCAACAGGTTTGGGACAGCTCGGTTTCACCATCTCATTCGGCTTCGTCCTGGTCATGCTGCTGGGCTGGGGACCTGTCGAGGCGCTGTATGTTGCGGTCGCCCTCACCTTTTCCAGCACCATCATCATCATCAAGCTGCTCTCCGACAAATACGAAATAGACTCGCTGCACGGCCGCATCGCAGTGGGATTCCTCATTGTGCAGGACCTGGCCGTTGTCCTGGCCATGATGGCCATGAGCGCTTTCGGCCAGACCGGTGAGGCCGGCGCGCTGACAGTTATCATGTCCATCGCGGTCCGGGTTGCCGCGGCTTCCGTGCTGCTGTACTTCCTGATGCGCTACGTTCTGCCGAGGCTTGTCGCTGTTATCGCCCGCTCCCAGGAACTGCTGCTGATTTTTGCCGTTGCCTGGGGCACAAGCCTTGCGGCACTGGGCGAATGGGCCGGGTTCTCAAAAGAAGCCGGAGCCTTCCTGGCCGGATTTTCTCTGGCCTCGACCGCCTACCGCGATGCAATCTCCGCCCGGCTCTCAGGCATACGCGACTTCCTGCTCCTGTTTTTCTTTATCGATCTTGGATCAAAACTTGATCTGTCAGGACTGGGCAGTTCCCTGGGACCGGCCATGGTCCTGTCGCTGTTTGTATTGATCGGCAACCCCCTGATCGTCATGGCTATCATGGGCTGGATGGGTTATCGCAAACGCACCGGCTTCCTGGCGGGCCTGACCGTCGCACAAATAAGCGAATTTTCAATTATCTTCGTCGCCATGGGTATCAGCCTGGGCCATATCGGCGATGACACGCTGGGACTTACTACACTGGTCGGGCTTGTCACCATCGCCCTGTCAACCTACATGATTCTTTATTCCCACAGGCTCTATGAACTTCTGGACCCCTGGCTCGGCGTCTTTGAACGCCGCAGCCCGCACCGTGAAACCGATATTGACAACCGGGAGCAGATAGCAGGTCAGCTCGATGTCATCGTGTTCGGCCTGGGACGCTACGGTGGCCGCCTGGCCTTGGGCCTGCAGCAGGCGGGACTGACGACACTGGGGGTGGATTTTGATCCAGAAACCGTCCGCAGCATGAACGGCCGGGGCCTGCATTCAGCCCGCTACGGCGACGGCACTGATGCCGACTTTCTCGACCATCTGCCCCTGGCCTCAACCTCCTGGATTATAAGCACGTTCCCGGACATCTCCTCAAACCTCGGACTGCTCAACGCGCTGCAAAACCGGGAATGCAGCGCTGAGGTGGCCTTTGTCGTCCGGGCTGAAGAGGATATCCTGACGCTCAAGCAGGCCGGCGCCCCCACCGTGCTCTATCCGATCCATAATGCCGTTGATCACGCAATCGAAATCCTGACCGATATCATGCGCCGCTGAGACTACAGACCGGCCAGTACCCTGTTGTGGGGAGACTGCGCAACCAGCGTCCTGAAGCGTTCAAGTGCCTGGTCAAGGCATTCAAGCTCATCGTTTTCAAGAACCGGCAGGCCTGATCCTCCGCAGGCATCAAGCGCTTCAACAACCGATGCAATTGTTATACCCGAAATATCACGCGCAGGCTGGTAGCCGAGACGTGATGTGCCAGTGCCGCTGACTTCTGAGGCCATGCCGCACCGGGTCAGGTCGGTCAGAATCTGCCGCACAAGACGAGCCGGCATGCGCAGCAGCCTGCTGATGTCATCCACTCCGGGAGCACAGGAGCCCTCGCCGAATCGTTTTACCAGCGCATGCATAACCCACAGACTCATCAGCCGCAGGTATCCCGGGCTCAGGCTGCGGCACTCAGGCTCGAATTCATAGGTGTCGGCATGCTGGAATGCGAACGATATCTCTGCGCCCAGCAGCACGACAAGCCAGCTCAGGTTGAGCCATATCAAAAAAAGCGGCAGGGCTGCAAAACCGCCGTAAATTGCATTGTACTGAGCAACACCGACTTGAAAACCGATGTAGACAATCTGCAGGGCCTGATACAGGGTGCCGGCCACAACGCCCCCGGCCAGAGCGGCGCCGGCACGCACGCCTGTATTGGGCATAAACATGTACAGGAATGAGAGCAGGCCCCACATCACGCAGTAAGGCAGCAGTTTCAGCATGACGAATACCGCCGGCCCGACCAGCTCAAGCAGCGGCAGTTTTTCGATAAACACACGCACCTGGCCGGAAATCAGCACATTGACGGCGCTGGCCATGATCAGCAGCAGGGGACACAGCAGCATGGCCGACAAATAGTCACTGCACTTGCGGGCCAGCGTTCGTCCCTTTTCTACGCCCCATATGGCGTTGAAGGATGCCTCAATATTGCCCAGAAGCTTAATGACCGTCCAGAACAGCAAAACGATGCCGACGCCTGCTACCATGCCGCCGCGCGTATTCTCGAGCATGGATGAAGAAAACCCGAGTATATACCGCGCGACTTCATCCTGCCCCTGCATGCGCTCAAGCAGCTGCCGCTCAAGCAGCGCCTCGAACCCGAACCCCTTGGCGACCCCGAAGGCCATGGCCAGGACAGGCACGAGGGAAAGCATGGTGTAGAAGGTAAGAGCGGACGCCCGCAGAGAACACTTGTCCTCGTCAAATCCCCGAACCGACAGCAGGATGATGCGGACAAACTTGAAAAAAAAAGCTCTGCCCGCTGAAATCTGCTCAAGCTGCATGTTCCAGATATCATATTTCAAAAAACGAACGATACGGGCAACCATGGTATTCCTCCTGCTTCCAATCAAATGAAATCCATATCAGGGCCGCTGTTTCACTCCCGCCGGCCCGCGATCGCGGACAAGCGCTTGTGCGGCAAACCGCGCTATGGACAGCCTGCGGTTTTTTAGAAGCATGCGCATGTCCAGAAACTGCTCGGCATAGCGGACTTCTTTTCTGTCAGGCAGCATCGAGCTGAACACGGCCGCATAGCGGTTGAGTCCAAGGATAGCCCCGGCATAGTCCTTCAATGCTGTCTGGCTTTTGTGCTGTCTGATGGCAGCGCGTTTGAGCTGTGCCGCCCGTGTAATGTCAACAATACGCACAAGCCGCGACGACGGCAACGCGCTCCAGACCGTGTAGCCCCACAGTTCACACGGTCCTGAAGTGCAGCGGCGCAGGGCATCAATTGTCATGCATGTTACCGTCCGATGGGTCTCGTGCTGTTCAAAGGGGCACGGCAAATACAGCGCATGCGGCCTGACGCAGCTGATGATACGCGCGAGTACCGGCTGCACGCATGCGGGCTTCTCACGCACGTCGCGCGACGTAAAAGGCAAAAAAAATGCCGCACGCCCCTGGACGGCCCGCAGTGCTTTCACGGCTTCCATTCTGCGTATGCGGGCAACGCCTGAGCACTTCCGTCCTGCTGGGGCTCCGCTGGTGACATAGACAACGGCAACGGGGCGGCGCGACCGTGCAAGCAGCGCCATCATGCCGCCGGCTCCGATCACATCGTCGTCCGGGTGCGGTGCGATGATCAGATGCAGGTGTCGATGTGAGGCAAGCCGCTTCAGGGTCCACGGTGGATCGACAGACTCAAACCAGTCTTCACCGATGCACATCTCAGTCATAGGAATGCTCCGCTGCAATAACGGCATCTGACGCCAGACGGGACACCAATGCTGAGAAGCATATACGCCGCATCACGGTCACTCCTGCAGGACTTCCCGCCACTGGCCAGTATGCGTCCCGGGATAATAATGCGCAAGTATATCGCGAAAGCCGAAGCCGAGCTCGGCCATATGGCGCGCGCCCCACTGGCTCATGCCGACCCCGTGGCCAAAGCCGTATCCGCTGAAGCCGAAATGTGTCCCGTCATGTTCCACGATAAAACGGGTGCTTTTGAGAACACCGGGCCCCAGCATCAGTCGCAGGCTGTTCCCGCTGAGCCGCGCTGAGGCGTCTCCGCCGCACAGCTCGACCTGCTCAACACGGCCGGAACCGGACCGTTTCAGCACCTGGATACTGTCAAGCGCCTGAAGCATAATACCGAAACCGCTGAGGCGTTCAAGCATCTCATCTTCACTCAGGCTGCATGACCATGCAGCGCCGCGGCCATCAAGGCTGAACAAGTCCAGCATGCGGCGCAGATACGGCAGCTGGGCGCCCCAGACATCCTCCGCAGCCTCAACCACACCGCCGCTGTTGGCATGATAAAGCGTCAAAGCGAGCCTCGGGCCGCTCAGCACAACAAGACCGCGGGTTGCATCAACCGCCGCATTCGTCGCAGCATGCTCATGGTCAAGCCCCCCGTATACCTGGGAAGCGGTGGTCGACAGCACATCATAGATGTCATCAGTTCTCATATTCATGTGATAGAGCGCGTACGTGCGGGCGGCGACCGCCTGAGCCCGCAGGGCGGCAGGCGGCCATGACACATACACTTCGCGCGGCAGCACGCCATACAGGTAGTGTTCCAGGCCGACATGATTGATGACCAGCACCCTTCCCTGCCGGGCCCGAACGCTGATCCATGAACGATACGTGCGTCCCTGCACCCGCAGACGGTCGCCGGACGATCCCTGCACCGACACCGCGCTGCATCCGCACAGCGTATCATTCATGTACAGGCTGTCGTTATCAGCCCGGAATACGAGCGCGCTTTCATGGCGCAGACATGCCTCAGCGCCGCTGCATCCTGAAACGAAAAGGCCCTCCCTGGCCTGAACCTCGACCGGCCCGCCGGCGTCCTCAACCAGGACCCGCACCATGCCGGGCATACCCCGCAGCCCTGCGGGGCCGATCCCCGGCATATCCGCCTGACAGAGCTCCGGGACTTCATCACTCTCTTTCTGAACAGCATTTTCGGAAGAGTAGACGGGATGGCGCAGCAACAGTTCACGATAATACGCCGAGGCATCGCTGCATCGCGCACTGCGTGCCAGTATCCGGGCGCTGGCGTGCAACGCCCGGTCGCTGAACTCACCGCCGCGCTCGATATGACAGCGGTAGTACTCAAGCGCCTGCGAGGTATCGCCGAGATAGCTGTCGAAAAGAAGACCGAGCCCGAAAAACGCAGCTGCTTTTTCATTATCTGCGCTGTTATTCACGCAGTCGCGGTACAGGCTGATTGCCTCGAGATACCGGCCTGCGTCCTGATAGTCCCGGGCGCGCTGCAGCAAAACAGGCGCTGCCGCATGCGCCGGCCGGACAGCGGTGCACAACAGCACACACAGCACAAACGCGGTATGCACACAGGACATCGCCTTAACCACATCTGGCTCCCGGAATGAACCCGGCGTGGGCGGGAGGCCCCAGCGCATCACCGCGCAGCCGGGCAGTTTTTACGGCCGCGATCATTGACTTTTCAAGTACCGATCTTATGTTGTAAACGAATGAGCGGCGCGCCCGCTCAATGGCTGACAGCTGCCATGATAACAGACAGACGCCGCCAAAGTAAACACGAATCACGACAGGATGCGCAGCTATGCGGACCGATAAATTTACCATAAAAGCACAGGAAGTCCTCGCCGCAGCCGAACAGGCGGCAACACGTTTGAGCCACCAGCAGATAGAGCCCGAGCACGTTCTGCAGGCAATTCTTTCACATGACGGCTCGATCGGACGTACCCTGCTTCAAAAAGCCGGTGCGAATGTCTCTGAACTGGGCGCGGAGCTTGACACAGTCCTCGCCGCTCTGCCCGCTGTGAGCGGCAGCGGTGTTGATGTCTATATTTCGCCGCGCACAAAAAAGCTGATCGACGCCGCCTGGCAGGAAGCCCGGCGGCTCAACGATGAGTTCATCAGCGTTGAGCACCTTCTGCTTGGTTATTTTGAATGCGGCGATTCGAAGGCCGTGCGCCTGCTCAGGCAGTCTGGCATCGGCAGGGACGATATCCTGAAAGCGATGAGCACCGTGCGGGGTTCCCAGCGCGTTACCGACCAGAACCCGGAAGACAAATACCAGGCCCTGCAGCAATATGCCCGCGACCTGACCGAACAGGCGGCTGCCGACAAACTTGACCCTGTCATCGGGCGCGACGGCGAAATCAGGCGCGTTATTCAGGTATTGTCGCGGCGCACCAAGAACAATCCGGTCCTGATCGGAGAGCCGGGCGTTGGCAAAACAGCAATCGTCGAGGGCCTTGCCCGGCGCATCGTCAACGGCGATGTGCCCGAGGGGCTGCGCGATAAGCGCCTGGTTTCTCTCGATATGGGCGCGCTGCTGGCGGGCGCGAAATACCGGGGCGAATTCGAAGACCGCCTTAAGGCGGTGCTTAAGGAGGTACAGGAGTCAAACGGCCGCATCATCATGTTCATTGACGAACTGCACACGGTCGTCGGCGCAGGCTCGGCCGAGGGCGCCGTTGACGCATCCAATATGCTCAAACCCGCTCTTGCACGCGGCGAGCTGCGCTGCATCGGCGCCACCACCCTGAATGAATACCGGAAATACATTGAAAAGGATGCGGCTCTTGAGCGGCGCTTTCAGCCGGTGCTGGTCAAGGAACCAAGCGTTGAAGATACGATCTCAATTTTGCGCGGCCTGAAAGAACGCTATGAACTGCATCACGGCGTGCGCATCAAGGATGCCGCCATTGTCTCTGCGGCAATGCTGTCAAACCGCTACATTACCGACCGCTTCCTGCCCGACAAGGCCGTTGACCTGATCGACGAGGCAGCCTCGGCGCTGCGCATGGAAATCGACAGCCTGCCGGCAGAAATCGATGAGCTCCAGCGCCGCCTTATGCAGGCTGAGATCGAGCGGGAAGCCTTGAAGAAGGAAAAAGACCAGGTATCCCGTGAACGCCTTGACCGTATTAACGCCGACATCGATGACCTGAAAAAACAGTGCACCGACAGCACCAGAAAGTGGCAGGCTGAAAAGGAAACCATACAGGCAATACAGCATCTCAAGGAGCAAATCGAACTTGCCCGTCAGGAGGAACAGCGCGCTGAGCGAACCGGTGACTTTGAAAAAGTAGCCCAGATCCGCTACGGAACCCTGAGCGATCTTGAACGCCGGCTCGAGCAGGCCAACCTGAGCTACGGCGATGGCGGTGCTGAAGCGCGCATGCTCAAAGAGGAAGTCGATGAAGAGGATATAGCCGAAATTGTTTCCAAATGGACCGGCATACCGGTTACGCGCATGCTTGAAGGCGAACTCGAAAAGCTGGTGCATATGGAGGAGCGCATCGGCAGACGCGTTGTCGGTCAGGACGGCCCGATCCGGCTGGTGGCAAATTCGGTACGAAGAGCCCGATCCGGCCTGCAAGACCCCAACCGTCCGCTGGGATCGTTTATTTTCATGGGCCCGACCGGCGTGGGTAAAACCGAACTCGCGCGCGCGCTTGCCCAGTTTCTCTTCGATGACGAGCACTCGATGATCAGGATCGACATGTCCGAGTACATGGAGAAACATTCAGTCGCCCGCCTGATCGGCGCGCCCCCGGGTTATGTCGGCTATGACGAGGGAGGATATCTGACCGAGCAGATCCGGCGCAGGCCCTATGCCGTCATCCTGTTCGACGAATTCGAAAAGGCGCACCCGGATGTTTTCAACATCCTGCTTCAGATTCTGGATGACGGCCGCCTGACCGACGGCCAGGGACGCACGGTAGACTTTAAAAACACGATCATCATCATGACCTCCAACCTCGGCAGCCAGGCAATGCTTGAAAGCCGGGGCGCAGAGCGCGAGCAGCGTGTTATGGAAATACTGCGCTCAACCATGAAGCCCGAATTTTTAAACCGCATTGATGAAGTCGTGCTCTTTAACAGCCTGGAAATCCGGGAGCTCAGGCGTATCGTCGAGCTGCAGCTTGAGCTGCTCACGAAACGTTTGGCCGACAGGCGGCTTGAGCTGGAGGTGAGTGCTGCGGCGCTTGATTTTATCGTCAGCCATGGTTTCGACCCCGTGTACGGAGCCCGGCCCATGAAGCGGGCCATTCAGCGCTACATCCAGGATCCGCTGGCCTTAAAAATTCTGGAGGGGGGCTTTAAAGAAAACGACCGGATTCATGTCGATCACCGCGCAGGGGCCGCGGAGCTCGCGATCACATAAACCGGCACGGGGCAGCCGCCACCCTGTCCGGGCAGCATCCGGGTGCAGCCACGGTGTCTTACAGGCCGTTGCCCGGCCCGGGCAGCCTGACGTCAACCGGCGCAACGCCCCAGATGTCTTCGGTGTACTGCCTGATGGTCCGGTCGCTTGAGAATTTGCCGCACCGCGCCACGTTCAATATTGACATACGCGTCCAGCGTTTTGTGTCCTGATATGCCTGCACGGCCTGCGTGCGCGCGTTGAAGTACGCATCAAAATCCGCCATGAGGACATACTCATCCCTGCGCGTCAGCTCATCATAGAGCGGCCTGAAAAGGCCCGGTTCGCTGGTTGAGAAAAAATCAGATCCGATCAGCCGCATGACTTCCCTGAGCAGCGCGCTGCTTTCAATATACGCCTGCGGGCTGTAACCGCCGGCGCGCAGGCAGGCGACCTCGTCGGCGCTGCGTCCGAAAATGAACATATTGTCGGACCCGACTTCCTCGAGAATCTCAATATTTGCACCGTCAAGCGTACCGATCGTTACCGCGCCGTTCAGGGCGAACTTCATGTTCCCGGTGCCTGATGCCTCCTTGCCCGCGGTTGAGATCTGCTCGGACAGATCTGTTGCCGGGATCAGACGCTCGGCCAGGGAAACACGATAGTTGGGCAGAAACGAAACCCGCAGGAAACCGTTGGTGTCGGAATCGCTGTTGACGATATCGGCGATATGGTTAATGAAGCGTATGATGAGCTTGGCTTTATGATAACCAGGCGCTGCCTTGCCTCCGACAATACAGGTCAGGGGAACCGTCCGGGCGGCCGGGTCTTCCTTCAGCCGGATATAGGTGCCGATAATGCCAAGTGCGAACAGCAGCTGGCGTTTGTACTCATGCATGCGCTTTACCTGAACGTCGATCATCGAGTCGGGGTGAATCTCGATCCATTCCTGATTCCAGACCGAATCGGCAAGGCGCTGTTTACACTGCAGCTTCACCTCGCGCCACGCATCCTGAAATGCCGCATCATCGGCATACGGTTCAAGCTCGCGCAGGCGGTCAAGGTTGCATATCCAGCCCTCGCCGATCGTGTCCGTGATCAGGGCGGAAAGCCCCGGGTTTGATACCCGCATCCAGCGCCGGGGCGTCACGCCGTTGGTTTTATTGTTGAACTTTGCCGGCCACAGCTCATGAAAATCCTTCAAAACGGTCTCACGGATGAGGCGCGAGTGCAGCTCGGCCACGCCGTTGACTGAATGGCTGCCGATGGTCGCAAGATAGGCCATGCGCACCCTGCGCTCACCGTCTTCTGCAATGATCGACATTCTGCGCAGCCGGTCCTGGTCTCCCGGAAACCGCCTGGCAACCTCTTTTAAAAAATTATGGTTGATCAGGTAGATGATTTCAAGGTGCCGCGGCAGCAGCCTGGCGACCAGCTCGAGCGGCCATTCTTCAAGGGCTTCCGGCAATACCGTGTGGTTGGTGTAGCCGAACGTGTTTACGCAGATATCCCACGCGCTGTTCCAGTCCAGCTGCTCCTCGTCGATCAGCATCCGCATCAGTTCCGGAATAGCAAGCGACGGATGCGTGTCATTGAGCTGGATGGCGACCTTTTCGGAAAACTTCGCAATATCGGTATTGTCTTCCTTGAAACGCCGCACAATATCCTGCAGCGAGGCCGACACCAGGAAGTATTCCTGCTTCAGGCGCAGTTCCTTACCCTCAAAAAAATTATCGTTGGGATACAGGACTTTTGTTATATTTTCGCTGATCAGCTTGCTGGCGCAGGCTGACATGTAATCGCCCACATTGAAGTCATCAAGGTCGAATTCCTCCGTGGATTTGGACGTCCACAGGCGCAGCGTATTGACATTGCTGACCGCATAGCCGGGCACCGGCGTATCAAAGGCCATGGCGAGCACTTCCTGCCCGCCGGACCAGACCGTGTCATCCCTGCCGAAAGCGTCTTTTTTATGCTCAACCGTACCGCCGAAGCGGATCTTGAAGCAGTATTCAGGCCGCTCTATCTCCCAGGGATTCGGAAGCGCCAGCCAGTTATCGGGAGTTTCGACCTGCCTGCCGTTCGCCATACGCTGATTAAACAGACCGAATTCATAGCGCAGGCCGTAGCCCTGGGCCGGAAGGCCCAGGGTAGCCATTGAGTCCAGGAAACAGGCTGCCAGGCGGCCCAGGCCGCCGTTGCCGAGTCCGGCGTCAACCTCGTAGCGACGCGTGGCCTCAAGGTCAAGCCCGAGCTGTTCGAGCGTTTCACGGCAGACATCGTATAATCCCAGATTAACAAGGCTGTTCTCCAGGGAGCGGCCGAGCAGAAACTCCATGGAAAGATAATACACCCGCTTTGCGTTGACCCGGTGATAGGTCTGCTGGGTTGCAATCCAGCGCTCGACGAGGCGTTCGAGCACGGCATAGGCAGCGCTCAGAAAAAGATCATAGCCGGTTGCGCTGTATTGATCCTTGGCAAGCCGGTACTCAAGATTGCTCATAATGGAGGTTTTAAGGGCCTCGGGCGTATTTTTCTTGAATGATACAGGCCAGTTCCTTCCGGGAGTTTTCATCAATTGTCCCCCTGAATATGCGGCTTTCCCCAACGCGGCAGACGGGCGGGGATATGCAGAGTCCGCGCCCGATCGCTGTGCGACGGGCACCTGCCGAATATACGCACTTCAGCCGCCCTGCGCGATGCAGCGAAGCACCCGGTTGTTACTTAACGTTATCAGACGACGGTCCCGCCGGCTTATCAGGCGTCGCGGGCATGCCCTGTGTGCCCGCTGGGCTGATGCGTCCGAACACCCTGGCGGTTATGGGGCCCTGGTCCTTGTCGTCTGTCGTGATGACGATCTCACCGCGCACCACCGGCCCGGAAAAACCTTCGGCAAGGCCGACCGCGATCTCATACCGGCTCCCCTGCGCAAGGGTCACCAGCTCAGCCGTAATGCCTTCACCCGTGCTTTTGACATCAACGACCCTGAA